>CALLQQ010000150.1 GCA_938014915.1 uncultured Clostridia bacterium | reverse complement strand
GCGGGTAAATTTAAAATTCGTGAAGATGTGTCATTAAGAGAAAGTACTCTTAATGATTGCTAATTACCCGTACTTATAATGCGAATTGATATAGTGATAATTGATTAAAATCTGCCTTGCTTGCATGGCGGATTTAAATGCTAATATGAATGGAAGTGGTATCGTGAAGATAGCGAAAATTGCAATAGATAAAGCATCATACGGATATGATATGCTTTATAGCTATACGATACCCGAAGATATAAAATCGCATATAATTTGCGGTAGCAGGGTGCTTGTCCCATTCGGCAAAGGGAATCGCAAGAGAATAGGTATCGTGCTAGCGATTGAAGAAAATTCCGGCGAGATAAGCAGGATAAAGCCAATTGCATCTATAATGCCAAGCGACGTCCCACTGAATGAGGAAATGCTAGAAATAGTGCATTGGCTAAAAGATAATACACTATGCACATATTTCGAGGCGGTTAAGACAATAATGCCATCGGGATTCGGTGTTAATATATCGCAGAAATATCGAATCACGCAGGATATATCTAAAATAGAACTTGACGATGAAGAACGTGCATTAGCGGCATTTCTAACAAATGCCAATAGCCAGAAAGAAGTAGATTCGCTGCTTGATTATGAAGGTAATTCGGAGAAAGAGAGAGTAGTCAAGTCGCTCATTGAAAAAGGCGTCGTTGAAGTAGTACAGACGCTTAAAAGAAAAGTCGGCGACGAGGCAATACAAATGGCACGGCTGAGTGAGAAGTATTTATCGGGTGAAAGTACATTCAAGCTAACGGCTAAGCAAAAGCAAGTTGTAGATTGCCTAATGGGCGAGGAATGTGCCTCCATTAAAGAGATATGCTATATTTGCTCCGTTACACCCGTCGTTGTTAGGAATCTTGAAAAGTCCGGAGCTGTCGAGATATTCGAGCAGGAGGTGCTCCGCACTCCCGAAGCTATGGCGGAAAAAAGTGAAAGTGTTGACGATATACAGTTGTCCGACGCCCAGAACGAAGTTTATGAAGGGATAGGCGAATTATTAGATGGGGGTAAGCCACAAGTTGCCCTCCTAAGAGGAGTAACGGGAAGCGGAAAAACTCAAGTTTATTTGAAGCTTATTGATAAGTGCTTAAAGGCAGGCAAGCAAGCTATAATGCTAATTCCCGAGATTTCTCTAACGCCGCAGATGTTACATATATTTCAGAATCTATTCGGCGACCTAGTTGCAATTATGCATTCGGGATTATCACTTGGTCAAAGAGTCGATGAATATAAACGCATTAAAAATGGAGAAGCTAGAATTGTTGTCGGCACAAGGAGTGCAGTATTCGCTCCACTAGAGAATATAGGAATTATAATCATGGACGAGGAGGGCGAACATACCTATAAATCGGAGAGTTCGCCAAGATACCATGCTAGAGAGGTAGCAAAATTACGTTGCGTTAAACATAATGCGATATTGCTATTGGGATCGGCAACACCGTCAATTGATAGCTATTATTTTGCTAAGACGGGGAGATATAAATTATTCGAGCTAACCCAAAGATATGCTGATGCAGTTCTGCCACGTGTGTTCATGGTAGATATGCAGCAGGAATTAGCTAATGGGAACACAACGCAGATTAGCTACCCATTAGTGCAGGAGATTGAAAAAAATCTTGAAAATGGCGAGCAGAGCATACTTCTTCTAAATCGCAGAGGGTACCATACCTATGTTGCTTGCATGACTTGTAAAGAACCGCTAATATGCCCAAATTGCAATGTTGCGCTAACTTTCCATAAAACGAATGGACGTGTGATGTGCCATTATTGCGGATATTCGCAGCATCTTCAGCACAAATGCAAGGAATGTGGCAGCGAATATATGAAATTAACTGGAGCAGGCACGCAACGTGTTGTTGATGAATTGCGTGATATTTTCCCCTCTATTCGCATTTTACGCATGGATGCCGATACAACGTATTCGAGATTCGCATATGAAAAGGGTTTTTCAGCCTTCGGCAGGGGAGAATATGATATAATGGTCGGCACGCAGATGATTGCTAAAGGGCTTGATTTCCCCAATGTAACATTAGTCGGGGTTCTCAGCGTTGATAAAGCACTCTATGCGGGGGATTTCCGCAGTTATGAGAGAACATTCTCACTTGTGACGCAAGTGGTAGGACGGGGCGGCAGAGGGGATATACCAGCTAGAGCATATATTCAGACATTTTCCCCCGAGCATTATGTACTTACATTAGCTGCGATGCAAGATTTTGAATCTTTTTATGAGGACGAGGCAGCAATTAGAAAGGCACTTTTATACCCGCCATTTTGCGATTTGTGCGTGATAGGATTTAGCTCCCTTGTTGAAATACGAGCGGAGAATGCAGCTACAATCTTCACGCAAATGCTTGCAAAACGATTGCAGCAGGAAGATGGGCAGATGCCGATTAGGGCACTTGGTCCTGCTAAAGCCATTTTAGGCAAGCTTAATGGAAGATTCCGATATAGAATTATCATCAAGTGTAAGAATACATCCGCATTTAGGAAGGTTATATCCGATGTAATGGTAGAGGCGGGGCGGAATAAAGAATTCGCCAATGTGCATATTAATGTAGATTTGAACGGCGATATCGGACTATAAAAATTATTAGGATAATTTTATCAGTAGATATAAAAACCAATATGGAATATGATAAATTAAAGGAGGTAATATTCATGGCATTAAGGGAAATAATAAGTGATGGCGATGAACTGCTAAGAAAGAAATGTAAGCCAGTCACTTCTTTTGATAAAAAATTATGGCAGTTACTTGACGATATGAAAGAAACAATGGTGAATGCAGATGGTCTAGGATTAGCGGCACCACAAGTAGGGATACTTCGCCGCATTGCCGTCGTCGATATGGAAGATGGCATACTAGAACTAATCAACCCTGAAATAATATCGCAAAAAGGCAAACAATGCACAACTGAGGGATGTTTATCTTTCCCCGGTCAATATGGGTATGTTAATCGCCCAATGTTTGTGAAAGTCCGTGCCCAGGATAGGAATGGAAATTTCTTTGAAGTTGAGGGCAAGGACCTATATGCACGGGCATTTTCTCATGAGATAGACCATCTTGACGGCATTTTATTCATTGATAAAGTAATTGAAATGGT
This sequence comes from uncultured Clostridia bacterium, assembly GCA_938014915.1. GTDB lineage: Bacteria > Bacillota > Clostridia > Oscillospirales > Ruminococcaceae > JAAZLM01. The sequence goes on along the minus strand of CALLQQ010000150.1, from coordinate 5,424 downwards.
AGACGTAGAGGGAAGGTAGTGATACCAATGAAAATTGTATATATGGGCACACCGGAGTTCGCATTACCTTGCCTTTCATCATTGATAGAAAATCACAATGTAGCGGCAGTCTTTTCTCAGCCGGATCGGCCACGTGGCAGAGGATATAAATTAATGCCACCACCAGTGAAGAAGCTTGCTTTAGAACATGGCATTGATGTATTCCAGCCGACAAGCTTTAAATCGGGCGAAGACGCAGATAAAGCATATGAGATTCTGCGTGAAATTGCCCCCGATGTTATTGTAGTTGTTGCATATGGTGCAATCCTACCTGAAAGGATACTGGAATTGCCGAAATACGGTTGCATTAATGTTCATGCATCGCTCCTACCTAAATATCGTGGAGCGGCGCCGATACAATGGAGTGTAATCAATGGCGAGAAAGAAACGGGCATAACAACAATGCACATGGCACGTGGGCTTGATACGGGCGATATGATACTCAAAAAAAGCACGCAAATTAAGGATAATGAAACGGCAACGGAATTGCACGATAGATTGTCACAGATGAGTGCGCCGCTATTGCTTGAAACATTAGATTTAATTGAACGGGGTACAGCACCGAGAGAGCCACAGAATCATGATCAGCACACCTATGCACCGCAGCTATCGAGGGAAATGTCGGTAATAGACTTTACTAAACCAGCGAACGAGGTGCATAACCTTATTCGAGGACTGTCTGAATGGCCATGCGCACAAATCACCCTCTGCGGTAAGGTGATGAAAATATATAAATCTGAATTAGTCGATGAGGAGTTCCCCGATAGCCAGCCTGGCGAAATTGTAAATTGTGATGATTTTACGGTTGCGTGCGGGGATAAGAAGGCGATCCGTGTAATTGAATTGCAAATTCGTGGTTCGAGGCGGATGTGCACACAGGCGTGCCTATGTGGAAATAAAATCAATCAGGGGGATATAATCTCCGATTAATAGACTGCTCAATCGAGCAAGGAGGAAAAAATGCTATTTGATAACACTTATTTTATTTATGTAATACCAGCACTTATAATAACAATACTAGCACAAATTAATGTAAAATCTACATTCGCAAGATATAGCAAAGTTAGAAATAGCCGTGGCGTAACCGGTCAAAATGCGGCACGCCAAATCCTAGATGAAAACGGACTATATAATGTGCGAATTGAGCGTATCTCCGGCTCATTAACCGACCATTTCGACCCTAGCGCAAATGTTGTGCGATTATCGGAATCAGTTCATGATAGCACATCTGTTGCGGCAATTGGCGTTGCAGCGCATGAAGTTGGGCATGCAATTCAGCATAGCACTGGTTATGTCCCGATAAAAATCCGTGCGGCAATAATACCGCTAACGCAAATCGGCTCAATGCTTGCTTTCCCATTAGTGATAATTGGGCTATCGATGGCGAGTACATTCTTTGTAGATATTGGCATATTACTGTTCACGGCAGTAGTCTTTTTTCAGCTAATAACATTGCCTGTTGAATTCAATGCAAGCATTAGGGCGATGCGTGTTCTAGACGATAGGGATATACTATATGGAGAAGAACTTAAAGGATCGAGGAAAGTGCTAACTGCGGCGGCGCTGACTTATGTAGGTGCGCTTGCTGTATCATTATTGCAACTATTAAGGCTATTGAGCCTGAAGAATAACAGACGATAATACCGAGCGACGAATTGCAGAGGGACATATAATGGTTGAAATTCTTTCATCCGCCAACGGCATAATGACAATTACTATACTGATAATCTCTATTATATCATCGTATATACTGAAAAGAGCGTATAGAAGATATAATAGCTTTAGGATTGCCGGCCGCCTCAAGACGCAGGATATAGCGAGGAAAATCCTTGATGCAAATGGACTAAATTTAATCACTGTCGAATGTTCACCTGCGAAAGGGAAAATAGCAGAATTCTATCCGAACGAGCAGACATTGGAGCTGGGGCTGAACATATACTCATGCGATTCTATTGCCGCAATTGCTATAACTGCACGTGAAGTCGGTAAGATAATAAGATATTACAACGATGGCAGATCCTTTCACTTCATTAAATTCTTTAGCGGACTGTCAACATCACTATATAGCATTTGGTTGTTGATATTATATATTATGTTCAGGCTGAGGATTCCACCCTATCTAGTAGCCACCATATATAAATATGGATTTTTGCTACTGCTATTTGCTTTTATACTTCGCCTTATCACAATACCATTTATTTTAGATGAGGCTAGCACGGCAAAAAAGGAACTTGAGGACAGAGGAATAATATTCGGCATTGAGTTATTTCAAGTAGAGAGAATGCTCGTCAGGGAGGTGCTGAGGGGGCTAACATTCTTCTAGATGGGAAGGCTATTAATGAAAAATGCAAGACAAATAGTACTGGATCTACTCATTCAAATGAGTAAATCAACAGGCTACTCAAATATAATGCTGGATAAAAAACTTGCAGAAAGCAATTTATCTCGGCAGGATAAATCGTTTGCGACGGTGCTATTCTATGGCGTTATCGAAAGGCGAATAACCCTCGATGCTGTAATTTTGGCACATTCTAATATAAGCATGAAGAAAATTACACCCGATGTGCTTGAAATACTGCGAATGGGTATATATCAAATTTTATACATGGATTCGGTTCCGGATAGCGCCGCCGTTAATGAAAGTGTGAAACTTGCCGAATATAAAAGGAAGCCGCGAGTTAAGGGCTATATCAATGCGGTTTTGCGTGGCTTTATCCGCAATAATAAGAAGCTGCCCTCAAGCGATAATCCGATTACTTCCCTTTCGATAGAATTTTCATCTCCCGAATGGCTAGTAAAAAAATGGCGCAGCGAATACGGGCAGGAGAATTTGCACAGAATACTGGAATCTTCGGTGACGGTGCCGCCAATTGCAATTCGCACAAATACGCTCAAGATTAGCACACAGGAATTGCTCGGTGAACTCAATGCTACTGGCATAAAGGCGGCAATTTCACCGCTTGCTCCAGATAGCATTATCATTGGGGGAACGGGTAGTATACAGAATCTAGACTTATACCAAAATGGATTTTTCCATGTTCAAGATATTTCTGCGCAACTATGTTGCCATGCACTTGAGCCAAAATCGGGCGAAACAATACTTGATTTGTGCAGTGCCCCAGGGGGAAAGGCCTTCACAATAGCGCAGCTCATGAATGATGAGGGCAATGTCCTAGCATTCGACTTGCATAGGAATAGGACACGCCTAATTGAGCAGGGCGGGGAGAGGCTCGGCATTAATATAATAAAAGTTAGTCAAGGCGATGCTAAAGTATTTGATGATGGGATTCCACTTGCCGATAGGGTAATATGCGATGTCCCTTGTTCGGGGCTTGGCATTATCAGGAGAAAACCAGAAATCAAGTATAAAAACAACGACGATTTTGCAAAACTACCGGAAATTCAATTAGCTATATTGTGTAATGCCGCAAAATATGTTAAGGTAGGTGGTACCCTACTATATACAACGTGCACACTCAGCAGGGCAGAAAATGATAATGTCGCCGATGCTTTTTACAACAAGCATAATGAGAATTTCAGTAGAGCGAAATTATCGGAGTTGCTAATAGATTCTTATGGCGAAACGTCAAAAGATGGGAGTGTAAAGACACTTTTCCCCGATATAAATGGTGGCGATGGATTCTTCATCGCCGCATTTAGGAGAGTAAAATAAAAACAATGAAAAAAGATATTTTATCAATGGATTATAATGAACTTGAAGATAATATTCTAGCTTTAGGGGAGAAAAAATTTAGGGCTAGGCAAGTTTTCGAGTGGTTGCATAAGCATAAAGTGCGGGATTTTAGTCAGATGACTAATCTTTCTGCACAGTTTCGCACAGTTTTAGATGAGTATTTTTACATATATTCACTAAAGATTGTTAAAAAGCTTGTATCTAGAGTAGATAATACGGTAAAATATCTTTATAAGTTAAATGATGATGCAGTTGTTGAAGCAGTAGTGATGAATTATAAACACGGGAATAGCCTATGCATTTCAACACAGGTCGGTTGTAAAATGGGATGTAGATTTTGCGCATCGACTATTGCAGGATTTGAAAGAAATTTATCTGCTAGTGAAATGTTGAGCCAACTCTATATGGCACAGAGTGAGAGCGGGGAGAAAATTTCTAATATAGTGCTCATGGGCATTGGCGAACCACTTGATAATTATGAGAATGTAATTCGCTTTTTAGAGATTTTATCAAGCAAAGATGGTCATGACTTCAGCTTGAGGAATGTAGCATTATCAACTTGCGGTAAGATAGATAAGATTATTGAACTGGCAGAAAAGAGATACGGACTATCACTATCAATTTCGCTCCATGCACCGAATGACGAATTAAGACGGCAGTTAATGCCTATTGCGAACAATTATAAAATTAGCGAGCTGATTGAAGCTTGCAAGACATATTTTGAGATGACGGGCAGGCGAATCACCTTTGAATATGCTCTTATTGAGAATATGAACGACAGCATAGAGTGCGCTGATGAATTAGCAGGAATACTTACTGGATTCCCGCTTCATATAAATTTGATACCAATTAATAAAATAGACGAAAGAGATTACATGCCAAGTAGCAAAGACAGAGCGGCCGCATTCAAGAATAGACTAGAACAGAGCGGCATGAGTGTAACTATTCGTAGAACCTTAGGGGCGGACATTGATGCCGCTTGCGGCCAGCTAAGGAAGGAATATCGGACTGAAGATATTAATTAAAGGTGGAAACAACAATATGAAGTTCGTTTCAAAAACAGATATAGGACGAGTTAGGACCGAAAATCAGGACAGAGTCTGGGTTGGATATCTTAAAGATGATGTTATTATGGCGGTAGTTTGCGATGGCATGGGCGGGGAAAAAGCTGGTGGCGTTGCAAGCGGAATGACTATGGAAATTTTCAGCGAACGGATGCAAAAGGGCTTCCGTAATGATATTGATGGGAATTCGCTTAGGAATTTGATGATAACTTCAATTGAGGCGGCAAACACACTTGTATATGAAAAGGCAAGTAATCCCGAAATGCAAGGAATGGGAACAACTTGCGTAGCGGTTGTAATTCGTGGGCATAGAGCATATATTATAAATGTTGGTGATAGCAGGGCATATTGCATTAGCAAAGATGGCAGCATAAGCCAAATCACTAAAGACCATACAATGGTGAGGATGCTTGTTGATCAGGGAGAAATTTCTGAAGATGAGGTTCAAGAACATCCCCAGAGGAATTATATAACCCGTGCCGTAGGAGCGAGGGAGGATATTTCAGTAGATTATTTTGAGATTGACATATCTAATAGTGATAAGATTTTACTGTGTTCCGATGGATTATCGGGGTACTTAGACGAGGAGAAAATCCTCAGAATCATTAGTGCGCATGATATTAATGC
>CALLQQ010000149.1 GCA_938014915.1 uncultured Clostridia bacterium | reverse complement strand
CACACCTAGCTCCGCTATTAACTCGAATAAAGCCCCGTGAATCGCATCTACCTCCCATTCGCTGAGCCCCTCCAGCACGGGCAATGCCGCCTGTAATGCTTTGAGCGATGTTTCTACATTAGTTTTCATCTTCTTATGAATATATAGATCCGTGCTATATTCGGGCAATTCGTCTATAAAATCGACTTGTTCAGGAATATCGGTAAAAAGCTCCGTTCTCGGTTGAAGAACTTTTGCAAGTACATCAATGTCAATGTCCTCACGCTTGCAAGTTTTGCGGATATACGGCATGGCAAGCTCCTTATATTTATCAAGTGAGAATGCCCTGATATATTCGCCGTTAATCGCCTTTAATTTAATCGAATCAAATATAGCGGGCGATTTAGCAATGCCGGATACATCAAATACGTCGATAAGTTCTTCAAGACTGTAAATTTCCCGCTCGCCCTTCGGACTCCAGCCCAGTAAAGCGATGAAGTTTATTACCGCTTCGGGTAGATACCCTTGTTCAAGTAAATCTTCAAATGAAGCATCGCCATGCCTCTTTGATAGCTTTTCCGTGTTATTTTTCATTACGGGTGAACAATGTATATATTTTGGAATTTCCCAGCCGAATGCCTCGTATAAAAGATTGTATTTCGGTGTTGACGATAGGTATTCATTCCCTCTTACAACGTGGGTGATGCCCATAAGATGGTCGTCGACAACATTCGCAAAATTATAAGTTGGCATACCGTCCGCCTTAATAAGAATATTATCATCAAGAGTTGTATTCTCCACTGTGATGTCGCCAAATACCTCATCGTGGAATGTCGTCGTTCCTTCACGTGGCATTTTTTGACGAATTACATATGGAATCCCCTCGGATAGTTTTTTCTCTACTTCCTCTTTGGATAAATTCCTGCAATGATTATCATACATCGGTGATACTCCTGACGCTTGCTGCACCTTGCGCAATTCTTCAAGACGTGCCTTATCACAGAAACAGTAATAAGCATGGCCACTTTCAACAAGTTGCAATGCATAATCTTTGAATATTCCCATTCTTTCACTTTGAATATATGGTCCTACCGGTCCGCCAATGTCCGGACCCTCATCCCACTGCAATCCTGCCATTTTTAGCGTATTATATATTACATCAATAGCGCCGTCAACATATCTTTCCTGGTCCGTATCCTCAATTCGCAAAATAAAGGTACCGCCATCTTTTTTAGCTAGTAAATAGGTGTAAAGAGCAGTACGCAAATTCCCAATATGCATATATCCCGTTGGACTTGGTGCAAATCTTGTTCTTACTTTCGCCATTCTAAAGCATCCTTTCACAATTAATCTTTTTTACGCTTGCAATATCTTTTTGTATTCTTTCGGCGAGCTCATCAAGATTCTTGAATTTGAGCTCCCCCCTAATAAAACCTGTTAATGACACATCGATATATTCCCCGTATAAATCGCCGTCATAGCCAATTATATGTGTTTCCGCTTGAGGCTTTTCAAGCCCACCTATCGACGGATTCATACCTATATTTGTAATTGATAGGTACTGCTCGTTGTTAATTATCGTCTTTGAGGAATACACACCGAACTTCGGTATTATCATCATATCGGGCAGAATTTGGTTAATCGTCGGCGCATTAATGAGCCTGCCGAACTTCCTACCGTGGATAACTTCTAATCTAAAGTTAAATTCATATCCCAGCAGAGAATTCGCCCGTTCGATTTCGCCGCACTTGATAAATTCCCGAATTTTAGTCGAGCTAACTATCATACCATCTACATATATTGCCGGTATTACAACGACTTCAATATCGTACTTTGCACACAATTCTATAAGTGTGTTAGTATCGCCCGATGCCCCCTTGCCGAACCGAAAGTCAAATCCGCAAATTACAACTTTGGCATTTAGCTTATCGACTAAGATATTTTTAACGAATTCGTCCGTCGTCATATCTTTGAGCCTATTAAATTCGGGTCGGTATATATTCTCAATGCCGATATCTTCCAGCATCTTATATTTTAAATCGTCGAATAGAATCCTATCGCCATCGGTCAATTTTGATAGTGATGACAGCGAATCGAATGTTAGCACCGTCGATGCAAGTCCTCTTTTTTTATATGAAACTGCCCTCTCAATTACAGTTCTATGCCCGATGTGCAAACCATCGAAAAAGCCCATTGCAACGGCAGTCCTATTCTTCATTCTATCTATATTTGTTATATCCTGCAATTCAAGCACCCTCCAGACGGAAAAATTCTATCCACCACTAAAAAAGCTTTTCTTAATTCGCAGTGTCTTACTATCATCAATTTCACCGACAGCCATGAATTCCCCTTCGCTATCGTAAATACGGTACAATCCCCGACTGGAATTACACCCAGCAATGCGTGACGAATCTAGCCTGACGCCGTTGTAGAACATCTTACTTTGCTTTTCATCTAAATGTATATCATTGTAGCCAGCAAGCACCTCATCAATCGCCATTAATTTACTTCCCAACGTGCCGTTCTCATGGTGTTGCTGCACCTCATCAATAGTAATACAATCTAAAAGCGTAAAAATCCCCGATTTTGTACGCACAAGCGAGGTCATAACTCCCCCCACTCCCAGCATCTCACCCAAATCGTGGATTATCGTTCTCACATATGTTCCCTGCGAGCAGAGAATTTCAAGCTCACCGCATGAATCCTCATGATTATAGGAAAGAAGCTTAATTCCTGAAATTGTTGCTTTCCTAGGTGGTCTTTCAACTTCTATTCCTTGTCGTGCTAATTTGTATAGCCTTTTCCCATCTATTTTTACTGCCGAGAACATCGGCGGTATTTGCATTATATCACCGACGAATGAGCGGATCGCATTTAAAATGGCCTCTTCGCTAATCGCCGAAACATCATGGCGATGTAGAACTTCCCCCGTTATGTCCTGCGTATTCGTCGATAATCCCAATTTAAATCCTGCCCTATAACCTTTATCGTTACTGGGCAGAATATCGCATACTTTTGTTGCATTGCCTATGAAAATTGGCAGCACTCCTGTTGCCATCGGGTCGAGTGTCCCTGCGTGACCGATCCTTCTAATGCGGATAATGCTGCGAATCTTTGCAACAACATCAAAAGAAGTGAAATCCATCGGCTTATCAATGCAAATTATCCCGTTCATAAATATATCTAAACCTCTTTATTAGATGATAGTAAATTAATTGACTTCTCAATCTTATCGAGAATACGGGCCTTGATTTCTTCAAGTTCACCCTCTAATTGGCATCCGGCAGCTCTAGTATGGCCGCCGCCACCGAAATAGCCGCATATTTCCGACACATCGACATTATCGGACGAGCGCATGGAAATTTTATATACTCCGGCATGTTTTTCCTTTATTGTGACGCCAACAGATACACCTTCAACTTGTCGTGGTATCGACGCAAGCCCGTCGAATTCGCTTTCATCAACTTGCGTTTGCTTAATCAAATCTTTAGTAATAGTGATTAAGGCACACATGCCGTCAAGATGGAATTCCATATTAGAAATTAGTATCTGCTCCGCCTTTAGCCTGCTGCGTGTTTTAAGGTCGAACATCAAGTGATTAATGATTGCAAAATCAATGCCGTGTGAAATTAGCTCACCTGCAATTATATGTGCGGCAACCGTCGTATTACCGTACTTAAAGCAACCTGTATCGGTTGCAATGCCTGTGTAAAGGCATTTTGCAATAGTCTTATTAATCGGTACGCCCATTTCTACAATGAGGTTATACATTATTTCACAAGTAGCAGATGCCGCCCCATCTAAGAAAGTCCGCTTAGCATACATGGAATTCGATACATGGTGATCAATACATAGATCAATTCTATCCTTGTAAATGCTAAGTTCATCGCCAAGCAGCTGAAGATCGGCAATATCAACGGAAACAATTGTCCTACCCTCAAATTCCTGAGATTGATATTTATCGAATAAGAAAAGGTATCTAAGTGGCAACTCATCCGAACATAGCACATTGGCATTCTTACCCATACTCCTGAGGGCATCGGCAAGGGCGAATCCTGCACCGAGAGTGTCCCCATCAGGATTGATATGAGTTAAGATGTAGTAATCATCATTTTCTAATAGGAATTTTGCTGCCTCTTTTAAATTTACTGTCATTACATCACCGTTTCTATAAAATGATATTTGCCATTCTACTTCTCAATATCTTTAAGTAGCTTATTGATACCTGCTGAATACTCTATTGAATCGTCGGCAATGAATATCAAATCGGGGCATTTTCTCATTTTTAGCCTTGCGGCAAGTTGCCGTTTGATATAGCCTTTAGCGCTGTCGAGTCCCTCTATTGCGGTCTTTGCACTTTCGATACCGTCCATACTGCTAATATATACCTTGCAATAAGACATATCACCGGAAACATCCGTGCGTGTGACGCTGAGCATACCCGTAATTCTTGGATCTTTTAATTCGTGCATAATTATCCCGCTGATTTCATGCCTAATATCCTGCGATAATCTTAAAATTTTATGCGAGCTCATTTATGCCCCTCCTTTTTATGTGATGGCTCTACCCTATAATTCTAGTCTCTGTATTCTTCCATGATAAATGCTTCAAAAACATCTTTTTCCTTTATATCGTGGAATTTCTCAAGTCCGATTCCACATTCATACCCTTGCGCGACTTCCTTAACATCGTCCTTGAATCGACGCAGCGAATCTATCTTATCTTCACTAACTACAATGCCATCACGCACAACACGGATTTGGCTGTTCCTTGTTACCTTACCATCTGTTACATAACATCCTGCAATTGTGCCCGAACTTGATAGCTTATATACTTCCCTAACTTCAACTGTTCCGAGAATAACTTCACGGTACTTAGGATCGAGCATACCCTTCATAGCAGTTGTGATTTCTTCAATGGCATCATAGATAATTCTATATAGCCTAATATCAATGCCGCCACGCTTTGCAATTTCTGCCGCTACTGGAATTGAGCGAACATTGAAACCTACAATAATAGCGTTTGACGCATCAGCAAGCATAACATCACTTTCAGAAACGGGTCCAACACCGCCGTGAATTACCCTAACACGTACTTCCTCATTGGATAATTTCTCAAGTGATTGCCTTACCGCCTCTACCGATCCGTGAACGTCCGCCTTGATAATGAGCGGCAATTCCTTAACTTCGCCCTGTTCGATATGTGTGAATAAATTCTCAAGTGTGACTTTTTGATATGCATTGAATTCTTCTTCCTTAGCATCATGCTTGCGTTTATCGACGAGTTCTCTAGCAAGTCTTTCGTCCTCGACTGCATCAAATATATCGCCAGCACTTGGCACTTCGGCAAGTCCTGTAATTTCAACCGGTACCGATGGTCCCGCCTGTTCTATAATGTTTCCTTTATCGTCCGTCATTACACGAACACGTCCGACAGCGCTCCCAGCAATGAGAACGTCGCCTTTATGGAGTGTACCATTCTGTACAAGTAGGGTTGCAACTGGTCCTCTGCCTTTGTCAAGTTTCGCCTCAATGACTGTACCTTTCGCACGTCTATTCGGGTTCGCTTTTAGCTCTTTAACATCGGCAATAAGTGTTATTGTTTCAAGGAGTTCATCTATTCCTTGACCAGTTAAAGCGGATACGGGCACACAGATTGTGTCGCCGCCCCATTCCTCAATAACTAATCCGTGTTCGGTGAGTTCCTGCTTTATCCTATCGGGATTTGCAGTATCTTTATCCATTTTATTAATAGCAACAACGATGCTTACATCGGCAGCTTTTGCGTGGTTAATCGCCTCTATCGTTTGCGGCATTATGCCATCATCGGCTGCGACAACAAGGATTGCAATGTCGGTTACAGATGCTCCCCTCGCACGCATAGAAGTGAATGCCTCATGCCCCGGAGTATCAAGGAAGGTTAAGTCCCTACCAGCGGCATTCACACGATATGCACCAATATGCTGTGTGATTCCGCCCGCCTCAGTAGATGTTACACTTGCATCACGAATTTTATCTAATAAAGAAGTTTTACCGTGGTCAACGTGCCCCATTACTACAACAACAGGACTTCTCTCCTCTAGATTTTCATCATCGTCCTGGGTCGCGTCGATTAGACGCTCCTCAATTGTAACTACAACTTCTTTTTCTACTTTAGCGCCGAATTCCATTGCGATTAGCGACGCCGTCTCAAAGTCAAGCAAGTCATTTATGCCCGCCATAATTCCGAGCGGCATTAACTTCTTAATAACATCAGCCACCGTTACTTTTAGCCTAGATGCAAGTTCATTAACTACAATTTCCTCAGGAATCAATATCTTGAGCTGCTGCTTCCTAGCACGTTCAAGTTGAATCCTATTGAGTCTTTGCTGTTCTGTTTCTTGCTTATGTGAAAATGGCTTGCGTCCACGGTTTTGCTGACGACCGCCTGATCTAGGTCTTCTTGTATAGCCGCCTTTATGCTTTTTAGCATCGGGAGCAATTTTCTCATATTTATCATTGTATTTATCAAGCTCTACATATGAGCCCCTTGTATCGACTGTCTTTACAACTTGTTCCCCTCTAATTTGAGGTTCACTTCTTTGCTTTTGCTCAGTTTTAGGAGGATGAAGTTTAATCTTGGTTTTTGGCTTGCTCGATGTAGGAGCTGGCTTTTTACTCCGTGCCGAATCAGGCTTGGTCGATTCCTTTTTATCGGTCTTTTTAGAAGTTCCAGCCTTTTTAGTATCGGCGGTTTTAGCCTTTTTCTCCTCTGATTTTGTCGCAACTTTGCCAACCTTTTCGTCCTTTTTGGCGGCTGGGGAATCCTTTTCTCCCCTCTTTGTGGTGGCTTCAGCAGCTCCGATCTTGCCTTTGGCTCCGTCTTAGGTTGTTCTTTTTTAGTTTTGTTAGCAGCAGTAGCAAAATAACTATTAAAGTCCTTAACTTGATTTTTGTTCGTATAATGCTCAAAAATTACGTTGAGTTCCTCTTTAGTTAATGCAGTCTGGTGCTTTTTAGGCGCGTCAAAATACTTCGCTAGCAATTCGATAATCTCATTGCCCGAAACATTTAAATCTTTTGCCACCTCGTGCACTCTGTACTTTGAATTCATGAATAGTTTATCCTCCTAAATGATTACGATTAGTCCATTTTATATGAAAGCCCGCTGAACATTAGTTCAATAGCCTTTATCTCAATGAATCGCCGAATAAAGTTAACTTCTCAGCTAATCCTGAATCGGTAATTCCGATTACGCCAACACGTCTGCCTAGTATTTGCCCTAATTCATCCATTGTGATACCAAGCGAAACTATCGGTATATTCGTATCTGCACACGCAAATAACATTTCCTTTTGTGTTTTTGGTGATATATCTTTTGCCATGTAGATTGCCGATATTTCGCCATTCTGTGCGGATTCTGCTACGACGTCGAATCCCTGAACAAGTTTATTTGCCTTTTTGCATATACCGATTAATCCAATTGCTCTATTCACCGCCGCCAAGCTCCTTCTCCATCTGGTCATAAACTTCCTGCGGGATACTACGTTTAAATGCCTTTTCGATTAAATGGGCTTTCCTCGCTTTATCAAGACAAGATGAATTTGCACATATATATGCGCCACGCCCAGCTTTCTTCCCAGTTAAATCAAGGGAAACTTCCCCCTCTTTATTATGCACAACACGCACAAGTTCACGCTTTGGCTTCATCTCTCTACAACCGATGCACATTCTCATCGGCACTTTACGTTTATGCATATTCTCACCTCGTATATTAGTTACTCACCGAAATATCCACTCTCGGGCTTAATATCAATTTTATAGCCTGTTAGTCTAGCTGCAAGCTTAGCATTCTGCCCCTTATTGCCAATGGCAAGCGATAATTGATGATCGGGAACAAGCACAACGCATGCTTTTACATCCTCATCTTCAATGGTCACATCTACAACATCAGCTGGTGCCAATGCTTGTGCGATGAATTCTGCCGGATTCTCGCTGTATCTGATAATATCTATCTTCTCGCCGCCTAATTCATCGACAATTTTAGCAACTCTCGTACCTTTCGGTCCAATACAGGCGCCGACAGGGTCGACATTTTCATCTTTGCTATATACTGCAATTTTCGATCGGGATCCTGCCTCTCTCGATATTGACTTAACTTCAACAGTGCCGTCGTAAATTTCAGGAACTTCAAGCTCGAACAAGCGCTTGACTAAATCCTTATGCGTTCTCGAAACTTTCAAGATTGGGCGCCTATCCGATGTTAGTATTCCAGCTACATATACTTTGATAATTTGCCCCTCTGTAAGGACTTCGCCCGGTACTTGCTCATTCCTAAATAAAGGTACTTCATTCTTATCAACACTCAATGTGATATTCCCAGTTTTCGGCTCCACCTTTGATACTGTCGCCGATACTGCCTCATTCTCAATTGTTGAATATTGCTCAATCAGCAGATTTCTTTCTACTTCTTTAATTCCTTGATTGATGACTTGTTTTGCATTCTGTGCGGCAATTCTGCCGAATTTTTTTGTTTCCAGCTTAATTTCGCATATACCGCCGAGCTTCGCCCTCTTTGAGTGGGTTTTAGCTTCGTCAAGGGTAATTTCATTCGCCGGATCTTCTACTTCTTCAACTATATTCTTGAGGATTGATATGGCGAATTTGCCACTTTCCATATCAATGTCCATATTGATATTTTCACTACCGGGATAATCCTTTTTTATTGCAATTAATATTGCCGTCTTAATTTTTTCTACTAAAATTTGTGCCGATATACCCTTTTCCCTCTCTAGAAGCTTCAATGCTTCAAAGAATTCGTTACTCATTTTCCTCGGTTCCTCCTGTTAATTAAAATAAACCTTTGTCGTCATTAAGCTTAGTATACGCTAAGTCGGATTTAGTAATGCTTTTAACTTCGCCATCACATTCTAACTTTATAGTATCCTTATCGTAAGATGTTAAAATTCCCTCAATTTCCTTAATGCCATCTTGCGGGCGAATGAACACTACCCTAATTTCCTGCCCGATGCAAGCATCAAAATGGGCATCGGTAGTTAGTTCACGTCCTAGTCCTGCTGAGGCAACTTCAAAAATATAACTTTGTTTAATTGGATCTAGCTTATCAAGCAGCTTATTAATCGGATTGTGAACTGCCTCACAATCGTCTATTGTAGCTCCGCCCTCTTTATCAATAAATACTCGCAAAAACCAATTTGAGCCCTCTTTTTCATAGCGGACGTCCCATAAAGAAAGTCCCTGTTCCTCAACGACTGGCTTAATATGATTATATATCGAATCCAATACCGATCCACGTTTTTTACTCATTAATGGCCCTCCATACGAAAATGAAAGACCGGGCACCCGGTCTTTCATCTCTTAATCTTTCTAATTCTCTACAATATTGTACCATGTAAAAGACGATAAAGCAAGCCTTTTTAACCAAATTTGTAATCATTAATACTATTCTACAAAAACGCTTTAAATTCTATGGGTATTTTGCCCACATGAAGTATAGTTATTCGCTAATTTTGTAGAGGAACGCCTTTAGCGTCGGTATTAATGCTGCCTGCAAGAATCATGACAAACTCAACGAATGCCCATATCTCAACTGCTAAAACTACAAATGCGCCCACTACAATACATGCCGTTATGATTCCTATTATCGTAAGCACTAATTGTGCAATTGCCTTATTTGTATAACCAAGATAGAAATTATGTACACCGAATATCCCTAGGAAAAATGCAAGCAACGCAGCGGCAACCTTGCTCTTTGCCTGATAGGCTGGATATTGCCCATATTGTTGCCCATACATCTGCTGGTCATATGGCTGCGGTCCGTATTGGTAATTCTGATTGTTGTAGTCTTGCCCTTTGTATTGATTTTGCTGATATTGGGGCAATACTTCCCCTTGATAGGAATTATTCTGTTGCCCGTATTGCTGATTATAATTCTGATAATTCTCCTGATTATCTGCATATTGATTTTGCTGTTGATTATCTGCATAGCTTTGTCCGTCATGCTCATTGCCATCATCACTAGCATAATTATTTGACGAATCGCCCGTATTAGGATTCTGGCTATTGTTTGTTCCAAGTGGCGCACCACAATACCGACAATTTACATCTGCGGCATCTAGTATAACGCCGCATTGGCTACATTGAATCGTTTCCATTAATATATCCCCCTAAATCCAGTAGTTTTTCTCCTTAAAAATATATTATACCATTAACTTTATGTTTATTCAATGGTGATTCCAGCTAACATTTTGCCTCTATTTTAAGCATTTTGCTTACATATTATCACTAATGATAGACGATGCCGCATTATCGAATATAATTTGCTATATTCAAGGAGTTTAATTGTACGAAAAAAAGAGGACAGAAAGGGCATTCGCCCTTCGTCCTCTTTTCCCGTTTTGCGTCCCCATACAGGTATTAACTCGTTCAATTCTATGTAGTTACATATCTTCTTTTTTTATACCAAATATAAATCTTAATATCCCTTTGAGAAATCTAGGACTTTTCACAACGACTATCTTCATCTCATGACCCCCAATTAATTCGAATTACTATCGCCTGCAATTGCTCATCATCCAAATTCCAATTACAATGAAAAATGTTCCCGAAAGCAAGAGCAATATCTTGAATGGGAAAAACAAAAGCAACAATAGCACGCACCCTATCACTAATGTTAGCAATGGGATATTCCATGAACGTTTCCTCCGCATTTTCCCACCTGCCCTATACCGTGATAATACATTATATTCACATAGTGCAAATTTGGTGTATATATTCGATTTGCTTTATTCGCCTTTGGTAATAACGATTAGAAGTGAGCCATTGTCAACGCTGATCCCCACATCGGAACCGATGAATTCATTGCTAGTCCCAATTGCGAATGTGCTAGTAATCGTCGCCCCATCAAGCGGATATTTAGCCCCCGAAATTGTAACGCCTTCACAAATATCGGAATAAGCAAATATTGAGAAGATGCCGTCAATATTAGGTAGAACTATCCTATCATTTTTTATGTGCGTGATTATAGTGTCGCCATTGACTATACTTGCCGTACAACCGTATTCACTAGCATATGCTAGTGCTTGAACATTCGCATATGTATGGTCGAATCGTCCTCCCGTTGCTCCGAAAATAGTAATATCCTTATAACCGCGGTCTATTGCAAGCTTAATAGCAAGCATCGTGTCGGTATCGTCTTTTTCCGTCGGATGCTTTATGCGCTCTATATCGGCGGGCAATTCCCCTGAAAAAGTATCAAAATCACCGATGACAACATCGGGATATATTCCCGCATTCAATGCGTGAATATATCCACCGTCAGCACATATTATATACGAATCAGAGGCACATAGCTGTAAAATAGAAGAATCCTCCACATCTCCTGCGGAAATAATAATGCAATCCTTCATCTTTATTCCTCCTCTATTACAATTCCCACTCTTTAATTTGCTCCGCCTCACCATACATTACAACATAATTTTCATAGCGTGTCTTGCCGATTTCGCCATTTGCGACTGCGTCCTGTATTGCACAGTCCTTAGCATTGATATGCGCACAATCACGGAACTTGCACTGCCCAAGATATGGCTCAAATTCCCTGAAGCAATCTTCAATTTCATGTTTTAGGATAACATCATATCTCCCCGTTTCAAGCGCTGAAAATCCCGGGGTATCGGCAATATAGCCACCATTGTCCAGCTTATATAACTCGGCATGACGTGTCGTATGCCGCCCTCTGCCAAGTTTCCTGCTGATTTCGCCTGTTTCTATCGATAATGTTCCGTCGATAGCATTGAGGAGTGACGACTTGCCAACGCCGGTATTCCCAGCGAATCCGCTCACTTTCCCCTCAAGTAATGCGGTGATTTCGGCGACATTGTCACCCTTGATATTGTCGGATACATATACATCGAATCCGGCGGCAGAATATATATCCTCCAAAGGCTCATGTTCATCAAGATCGATTTTAGTAATGACTATAATAGGCTCGATGCCTTTATGCTCGGCGATTGCGATTAGCTTATCTAGGACAAGCAGATTCGGTAACGGCTCACAAGTGGATACAACTAATATTAACTGGTCAAGATTCGCAAGAGGAGGGCGCACAAGCTTATTCTTTCTTTCGTGCACTTTAACTATTACACCTTCGTATTCGGCGATAACATCTATTGTTACTCTATCACCGACTAAAGGCGTTGTGCCCCTTTTACGGAACACGCCACGTGCCTTGCAGGAATAAAGCCCATTGGGGGCTTCTACATAATAGATGCCCCCAATGGATTTTGTTATTAAACCGTCTACATAATTCTCCACTGATGAGGATTTTGCTTTATTCTTCATCTTCTTCCTCATCCCCGCCGCCACCTTGGTTGTTGATTGATACCGGCAATTGAGAGCTATGGACTGATTCTTTTGATTTATTCTTTGCTGTTACAGTTATACTAACCGTATTTTTATTTTTAGGTAAATCGCTTTTTTTCAAATAGCATTTTGTATCTTTTGTGGTGTCGACTTTCTTCTTATCCGCGTAAATAGTATATTCTATATCGTTACCCGATACGCCTTTCCGCGAGATAGTAATCAACTCGGCAGTTTCTTCTATCTGTTTAAGTTCTGACGGTGGGGATGGGGCACCACTAT
>CALLQQ010000148.1 GCA_938014915.1 uncultured Clostridia bacterium | reverse complement strand
CTCACCATCTATTCTATCAAGCGCCGACGTTGGACGTAGCGACACTAATGCCCATCCTAAGTCGAGTGTTTCTTCAATTGTTCTGTTTTCTTCAAATCCTTGGTTGATAAAATGGTTCTCAAATTCGCTGCCGAACTTCATATATGCCTTATCTATATCGGACAATTCTTCTTCACCGATTACCGATGCTAATGCCCTTGCATCCTGCACTTGCGCATAGCACGCAAAAAGCTGGTTTGCTACGGGACTATGGTCGGCTCGCGTATATCCTTCGCCAATTCCGTCTTTCATTAATCTTGATAGTGAAGGAAGTACTGAAATTGCTGGGTAAACTCCTGCTTGGTCAAGTGTTCTATCGAATACTATTTGCCCCTCGGTAATATATCCAGTTAAGTCGGGCACAGGGTGAGTAATATCATCATTCGGCATTGTGAGAATCGGTATTTGCGTTACTGATCCTTTTGATCCCTCGACAATTCCTGCACGCTCATATATGGCGGCTAGATCGGAATATAGGTATCCTGGGAATCCTTTTCTTCCTGGTATTTCACCCTTTGATGATGAGAATTCTCTGAGTGCCTCTGCATATGATGTCATATCTGTTAGTATTACCAATATGTGCATATCATGCTCATACGCTAAGTATTCAGCAGTCGTTAATGCGCATTTTGGCGTTAATATTCTTTCGATAATTGGATCGTTCGATAGGTTGAGGAACATTACAACACGTTGTAAAACTCCTGCCTCCTCAAAGCTGCGTTTAAAATAATCCGCAATATCATTTTTGACGCCCATAGCCGCAAATACAATTGCAAAATCCTTGCCATCTTCGTCCGCTAATTGTGCCTGCTTTACGATTTGCACTGCTAGCTTATTATGCGACAATCCCGAACCTGAAAACACTGGCAACTTTTGCCCACGAATCAAAGTCACTAGACCGTCAATTGATGATATTCCCGTACGGATATAGTTCCGTGGATATGTTCTTGCAACGGGATTAAGTGGCAATCCGTTAACGTCCATTGTTTTATCTGGGTAAATATCGCCTAAAGAATCAATTGGACTACCCGCACCGTTGAAAATCCTACCTAACATCTCAGTAGAGAGAGGTATTTCAAGCGGCTTTCCTAAAAGTTCTGTTGTTGTATTAGTTAAGGAAAGTCCCGTCGTTCCTTCAAAAATTTGAAGAACGGCTCTTTCACCCTCTACTTCAACAACTCTACCTATTCTGGTCGTTCCGTCCGATAATTTGATTTTTGCTATCTCATCATAACCGATATTTTTCACATTGTCGAGAACAACAAGAGGGCCATTTATCTCACTAAGTCCTATATATTTTACACTCATTTGTATAGCTCCTTATCGTAATCTACAAACTTACTCTTAATTTTCGGAAGGCTTCATCTGTTTCGGCATAATAATCGTCGAAAAGATCAAGCTGATTATTAGGTATATCGTATTTTATACGGATTAATTTTTCGAATAATCCTAAATCCGTTATCTCATTAACCGTTACGCCGACCTCTATTGCATTCAATGCTTTTTCATATAGATATATGATAATTTGCATCATTTTCAGCTGCTTTTCAAGTGGTACATAAGTATCCTCATCGTGAAAGGCATTCTGCTGTAAAAATCCTACACGTACTACTCTTGCAATTTCAATTACAAGCTTTTGGTCGTCTGGGAGAACATCTGCACCGATTAGCTTAACAATCTCCATTAGTTTTTCTTCCTCTAATAAGATGTTGGATATTGTTTGACGGCACTCCAAGAACTCCCTGCCAAGAGTATCATCATAATATTCTTGCAAGTCATCAATATATTCGCTATAACTTGTGTTCCAATTGATAGCAGGATAATGCCTCGAATATGCAAGCGACTGGTCCAGTGCCCAGAAGCAACGCACAAATCGCCTTGTATTTTGCGTAACTGGCTCTGAGAAATCCGCTCCCTGCGGTGAAACTGCACCAATTATAGATATGGAGCCATCTCCGCCCCCAAGCGGCTTAACATAACCTGCCCTTTCATAGAATTCAGACAATCTTGACGGTAAATATGCTGGAAAACCTTCCTCTGCGGGCATTTCTTCTAGCCTGCCCGAAATTTCACGCAATGCCTCCGCCCATCTAGATGTAGAATCCGCCATTATAGCAATATGGTAGCCCATATCACGGTAGTATTCTGCTAGCGTGATACCTGTGTAGATCGATGCCTCCCTAGCGGCAACGGGCATATTCGATGTGTTAGCTATTAAGACGGTTCTATCCGTTAATGCTTTACCGGATTTAGGGTCGATTAACGCTGAAAATTCCTCAGGAACTTGAGTCATCTCATTACCTCGTTCACCGCATCCGATATAAACAATTATATCGGCATCGCACCATTTTGCTAATTGATGCTGCGTCATAGTCTTACCCGTACCGAATCCGCCTGGAATCGCCGCTGTCCCCCCTTTTGCAATGGGGAAGAGCGAATCTACAATACGTTGACCTGTAATTAGCGGCTTATCAATTGGCAGGCGCTCAATAATTGGCCTAGGTCGACGTATTGGCCATTTCTGGCATAGTGTTAGGGGAATTTCTTCTCCCCTATCATCTTTAATCTTAACTACTACATCATTAACTTTATATTTACCATCGGGGGCAACATATGTCACTTCACCCGACAATAGAGGTGATAACATGCATTTATGCACAATTAAATCGGTTTCAGGGCAGGTTGCATATACTTGCCCAGCCGATAATTTCTCGCCCTCTTCAACGGTTATCGTAACATCAAAAAGACGATCCTCGTCTAGAGTTGGCACTTCACCGCCGACAGCAATGAAGGCACCACTCCGCTCTTCAAGGACTTTTAACGGTCTTTGAATGCCATCATATATATTGGACAGAATACCGGGCCCCAATGTTGCCGATAGTCTATCCCCTGAGGAGATAACAGGCTCCCCCGGTTTAAGCCCTGTTGTGCTTTCATATACTTGGATTGTTGTTAGGTCATCATTAACACCTATAACTTCGCCCACTAGGCGCTTTTCACCTACAAACACCATTTCAAGCATTGAAAAGTCCTTGGTATCTTTAACTGTAACTACAGGACCATTTATACCATAAACTTGGTTGCTCAATGACTTCCTCCTCCAAATGTATCTGGTCGGCTAGTTAATACCTAAACCACTCTCATATACAAATCTTTTTCTTTGCTCATCTATTGCTGAATCTAATGTTCTGTCAATTAAAACTTTTCCTTCTTCTAAAAGAATTGATAGTCCGCCTAGGTTAATGCTGCTATCCACTTTGATTTCATAATTTGCTCCTACTGCTTTTTGAATAGCATCTTTATGTTTTATATCTTCTTGGCGGATTAAGATAGTTGCATTAACGCCATCAATCTCTTTAATAGCATCGGCGGCTGCATTTGATAGAAAATCAGCATATTTATCCGATACTGTAAAAGCATTGATTCTATCTACAATAGTATCGAAAAGCTGATCCACTAACTTTTCTCTATGTTTAAGAACCTCACCTTTTGCCTTAATTTCCTCTTGGGAAATAAGCTTGACAGTCTTTCCTTGAAGTTTCTTAACAGTTCGACGTATTTCTTTTGATGCATTGTAGAGATATTTTTCTTTAGCCTTTTGCACAATTTCATCTTTTTCGCTTTGTGCAGCATCTACAATGCTATTTATTTCATGCTCTATGTTAGAAAAAATTGCATTCTCAAAACGATAAAGCTTTTCGCTTTCAACGCTCATAGACTCCACTCCTTATAGCTTGATACCTATGGCTTCACGAACATATCTGTTGATTGAATCTGTAATTTGCGATGTCAAATGCCTATCAGGAATTTCAACAATTAATGTCTTCTCCTGATTTAATTTTAAGTCAAACACTTTCTCCTCGCACAACTCAATTAGTTTTTGCGTCATCAGGATAATGGCAATATTCTCATCAGCGACTGCCTTATCAAGTGCAGCATTAACTTCATCAGCTTCATGCACAATTACACCTTCAATACCTGCTAGACGCATGCCCGTTAAAGTATCGACATTATCACTGATTAAAAAAAACCGCATAGGCTCAACTCCTGTTTTATACCTTACCTAATATCATTATTGATATTAGAAGTCCGTAAATAGCACAACCTTCACCAAGTGCAACGAAGATAAGCGATTTAACGAATGCATCGTCATTCTCACTTACTGCTCCAATTGCTGCTGGTGCCGCCGCTGCAACAGCGATTCCTGCTGCTAAAGACGATAGTCCTGTTGCAACTGCTGCTGCAATATATGCTAGTCCTGCTCCGCTTGAAGCAGATGCTGCTTGAGATGCCCCTTCAGCACCGACAAGACCGCCAAGTGGAATTATCATTGTGATAAGCATAACTCCAAAAAAGGCGCAAAGATTAAAGATGATAGCATTCTTAGCTTTTTTCCCTGTAATGCGCTTTCTAAAAACAGGGTAAAGTGGTAGTGAAATCATCACTAAAGCAATCAATGGTAGTAAAAAAATCGACATAATATTAGCCTCCAAAAATAATTTTTATTCTTTTATATCATAACTAACGGCAATTGGCTTAAATGCCTTTCCACCGCCGCCAAAAAAACGACTGAAAATCTCGTAATACTGTAATCGCAGAACTTGAATCCCGACGATTAGTCCCTCTAGCCCCATTACAAATAGGTTACCTATTATTATTACAATGGGCTTAGCTACTGGAGAAACGGATTCAGCTAATGCAAAAACAACTAACATCATACCAGCATGGCTCAATATAAATCCGCCAACCCTGAGGAATGACATGGTATTCGTTGCGTAACTGAGTAGATATTCGAATAGCTCGAAGAAATTCTCCGCTATGAATCCTCCAATACCGCCTTCCGGCTTTAGATCTTTGCGCTTTTTACAAATCTTACCTAGCGGCAGTCTAAAGAACATCATTAGCACTGGCACAACCTGGAATACAATAATAAAAATAGGATTCAATATGCTAATACCCATTAAGAATTTTAGTGCAAGTGCTGCAATCAAGGACACGTAAAATACTAGTCCTGCAACACCGTTGTTGCTAAATAAGGCATCTTCATAATCCTTTTTCTTCAGACTCAACACAATGTTGATGAGGATGGATATTGTTATTAGAACTACACCTACACCAATTGCTGATATTAATAAGAAGTTTGCCTTTGCGAATACATCTAATGGTAGAATTTTCTTCATTGGTGATGAGCCAAATAACGGATCAAGTAAATGTTCAAATCCGAAAACCGAACCGTATATGAATCCGAAAAATGTTGCCGAAAGTCCAATTCTTTGCAAAATTTTGCCGAATTGCATCTTCTTCACCTTGCTTAGTACCAATCCTAGTAGGAATACAACTAGTCCTTGCCCGACATCACCGAACATTACCCCGAATAGTAATGTGTACGCAATTGCAACAAATGTAGTTGGGTCAATTCCGCCATATTTCGGCAATCCATACATTCCAACTAATTGTTCAAATGGCTTAACTAGCGAATTGTTCACAAGCTTTACCGGTGGATCAAGCCTTGAGTCAGTATCGTGCGGCATCTCGGTTGCTGATATGTTCTCAATATCATCAATTTTCTTAATAAACCAGTCCGCATCCCTCTTTGGTACGAAACCGACCATGTAAAATTTATCGTTCGCAACTGAAACAAGCTTCCTCATTTCAAAGGTATCGTTGTTGAACTTCAGTTTACTATATACCATATTTAACTTCGATGCATTCTTACGTGATAATTTCTTTATCTTCTTTTTTACTTTAGCAAGCTCGGTCTTTTCCTCTGCTATCATATTGTTGAGGTGAGCTATTGCCTCGTCCGCAGTGCCGTTTACATAATCGGGTAATCGGACTCTTTCAAAATAAAGTGAATCGAATATATCGTCTATTACCGCAACTTTAGTTAATGGTACGAAATAGAACCCCCAATAATAATCATCCTCCGTGCTAAATGGGAAGAAGAAGAATGTGTTTTTATCATAGTACGATAGCTTGGGTAAATTATCCTTTGGCAGTCTTCCGAATCTTACTTTAACGTGTTTGCACGAAAAAATATCTTCGAAATTAACATCTAAACCATCGACATGGATTATTTGCTCTAGCGCCTGTTCATAATTCGCTATCGATTCTGTTAGTTCAGTACGACGGGCGCTCAATTTTGTTACTTTTTTATCTAAACCATCAACATACTTTTCAAGTTCGTCCGCCATGTTGATTTCAAGTTTGCTATAATCAGCATATTTGAGCTTTCTCGATATTTTCGATGCTAAATCGGTTATCTTCTTGAGTATTGGCGAATATGGGTTTTCCTCATCTAGGATACGGAATCCCCTCGGTACGCCATGCGAATTTGCTGCTACGTCTATATGGAAGCATTCACTTTCAATGCAATGATTGAGGACCATATCAAGGTCGTTCAAATTGCCAGTAATGCTGACTAATGACATTTTTTCTATAGCCATATTTTCACCTTTCGATTTTCATCATAATTAAGATGAAAATCCTCCTTTCTCTAGTATTTGCAAGTTATCCGTGGTAAATAAAAATATTGTTTCATCTAATAAATAAGCAACCTCTCTATCTCATCTGGTGGAATCCCATATCTTATTCCCTCAATGATATTAGTCAAATTCTCAACTTCTATATCAAATATTTTAAATAGAGAATAAAATACAATGGGCGCATCTGTCGAAAAAATAATTAACTTCTTAAATGTGTCGTAAATTACTCGGTGTGTTTCTCTCTCGATAAATTCATTTTTCTTAATATCATGTTTCTTTGAATAGCTTATGTTTGAAAAATGCTCAAAGAAATCATCTATATTATCAGTAGAGATTAATGTATCAAGTTTTTTCGGTTTTAGGCTGCCTCTAAAAGGAATTAATCGCTCTTTTATATAATCTTCATCTTCATCGAACAAAATCCTAAATCTATATACTCTTGTAATATTGGCAAGATCAATTGACATGCGAATACAGTAGTCAAGTTGTTTTCTCACCTTGCCAAAGAATCCTTTTTGCACACTCTTTAAGAGTTGATCGTAATAATACGCATATAGTGCAACTTCACAATTTGTATAGTCGATTAATTCGTCCCCCGGCTTTTCAAAATCCTTTAACACTTTTGCATATGGCGTGCGTTCAAGCACATCTAGCAACTCACCGTAATCCTGCGCTTTTGCCAACTCGATTAAATCAAAGCTAGCTCGATTAATCAAAAAACTCGGTAATGACGTGATATATTCCTCACTCCTATTCGCATTGAGAAGCATTATACGGTAAAGAATCTGCTCAATCTCCATACGTCTGAGTATATAATCATAGAACTGATTCTGTCCGTGCAAGTGCTCAAAATTGCACAGTCGTGTATACATCTCGAATTCTTCTTGACGTATTAAATTTTCAAGTTGTCCTCTATGAATCGTATTCTCGTTATACGATGACAATATCTTAGAATATCTGGAGTAGTTCTTTAAATATGCAGCAACTTCACTCACCGTTGTCCTTCTAAGGAGTTCATCATAATCCTTTTCCTTCAGTCGCCTGCCATACATTGTTCTCGCTTTTGTTACGATTGCTTTAGTTGATAAATTTTCAAGCATTGGAGCCCACTCCTATAATATTATCAATTATTTCTTGCTCCCATTTTGACTTACTTGCGTTGAACTTCTCACTTAGAAGTTCAATATCCTTTTGCTTATTCTTCTCGATAATAGCGATTTGTTCCTCAAGATATTCTTTCTCCATCTTTTCAGTTTTAGAAATACGTCGGGCAATCCGCTCTTTAGTGCGTTTTTCGATATTTGTTTCTTCCTCTTTTGCCTCGGCTAAAAGCCTTATGCTAATTTCATGCGCCTGAGCAATTTTTTCTTCTGCACGCTTATCAATTTCTATAATTTGATTAATTATACTTATCATTATGAGCACCTCCCCCACTACAACAAGACAGGGACAGGATCCAACGAATACCTCGCCAATCTCCACCCCTGCCCATATACATGCTATACCTAAAATATAAATCATGCAAGCATATTTTTATTAAAAATTTAGCATAATTTATAAAATGTTCTGTGCAACATGGACTAATTTACACTTGCTTAATTCTTCAGGCTTTGCAACGGTGCAGGTATCCTACCACCACGGTTAATCAATTTTGCTGAAGATTTAGTATTAATGTTCATTACGGGACCAGAGCCGAGCAAGCCGCCGAATTCAAGACTATCGCCGACTTCCTTCCCTATTGCGGGAATTAGCCTAACCGCCGTTGTTTTAGAATTCACCATTCCAATAGCGGCTTCATCGGCGATAATAGCTGAAATTGTTTCTGGCTCTATATCACCCGGCACTACAATCATATCAAGTCCTACCGAACATACAGCCGTCATAGCTTCGAGCTTTTCAAGTGATAATGCCCCCCGCTCAACTGCCGCTATCATGCCGGCATCTTCCGACACGGGTATGAATGCGCCCGACAATCCGCCGACATGGGACGATGCCATTACTCCGCCCTTTTTAACTGCGTCATTAAGGAGGGCAAGCGCCGCCGTCGTTCCATGTGTGCCACAAGTTTCAAGTCCGATTTCTTCTAATATATAAGCAACTGAATCGCCAACTGCTGGAGTAGGTGCGAGCGATAGATCAACAATGCCAAAGGGCACTCCCAATCTTTCCGATGCCTCAACTCCGACGAGTTGTCCCATACGTGTAATTTTAAATGCCGTCTTCTTTATAACATCGGCAATTTCGGTAATATCGGCATTCGGATATTTTGCAATTGCTGAACGCACAACACCGGGGCCCGATACACCAACATTGATAACACAATCAGGTTCTCCGACACCGTGGAACGCACCAGCCATAAAAGGGTTATCCTCTGGTGCATTGCAAAATACGACGAGTTTTGCACAGCCGATGCAATCCCTATCAGCAGTTAACTCCGCAGTTTGCTTGATAGTTCTGCCCATTAAGGCGACTGCGTCCATGTTTATTCCGGCTTTAGTTGAGCCGATATTAACTGATGAACAAATATTTTCAGTAACGGAAAGTGCCTCAGGAATTGATTCGATTAAAGCTAGATCACCAGCTGAAAATCCCTTTTGCACGAGTGCTGAATATCCGCCAATAAAATTGACACCGCAAGTATCTGCGGCACGTTGCAACGCTTTGGCGAATTTAACTGGACTTTTGCCCGTTGCAGCTGCTATAATTGCAATTGGAGTTACTGAAATTCTCTTGTTAATTATAGGGATATCATATTGCTTTTCGATATCTTCTCCTACACTGACAAGGTTGCTTGCTTTCCTTACAATTTTTTCGTAAACTTTATCACAAGCTTTATCAATATCTTCGTCTATACAATCTAGTAGTGAAATACCCATTGTAATTGTTCTGATATCGAGATGTTCATCTTGAATCATTCTAATTGTTTCAAGTATATCTTTTACATTATACATTTCTCTTTCTTATCCTCCGACTTTATATTCTGTGCATTGAATTGAAAATATCCTCACGCATTACATGAACGGAGAGCCCCATTTCCTCACCAGCCGCACTCAATTCGTCGGATAGAACAAGAAAATCAATATCGAGTTCTGTAATATCTACTAGCATAATCATGGCAAATAAATCTTGCATAATCGTCTGTGTTACGTCCATTACATTCGCTTTATGCTTTGCACAAATAGTGCTGATTTTAGCCAATATTCCAACTGTATCTTTGCCGATAACGGTTACAACTGCTTTCATTATTATTTGCTCCTCCCGATTGTTAGCTTTTTGTCACTTATTATATTATAGCACAATAAATCATATTATTAAACATGGTAAAGTAACAATTTTTATTCTTAAAACTATACTTTTGTGTTGCTTTTATTGAAAATGTGGTATTATAGTAGTAATAATTGTTAGGAGGAATTAAGATGAAGTCAGTAATTATAGATTGCCATTCACATACTAAGTATTCTCCCGATGGCAGCGAAACAGTCCTAGATATGTGTAACAAAGCAGCGGATCTAGGTATTGAGATATTTGCAATAACCGATCATTGTGAGGCGCATGAATTCGCTAGTGATGGTGTTAACACAGCAATTCAATGTTGCCTTGATGAAATTGATGAAATTAAACCTAGATTCGATAACAATATGACAGTTCTAAAAGGCGTCGAATTGGGGCAGCCAACGCAGAATATTGAATTCTCGGAAAAGCTAATTTCTGAAATGGGGTTTGATTTCGTTCTATGCGCACTCCATCAAATGAGAGGGTACGAAGATTTCTATTTTCTTGATTACTATGAGCAGGACATACACGAACTGCTCACCAGATATTTTGAAGAATTGCATGAAATATGCGAATGGGGTAAGTGCGATGCAATTGCGCATTTCACCTACCCAATTAGGTATATTCACGGGCGAACCGATATTAGGGTTAATCTTGAGAATTATTATGATAAAATTAAATCGATATATAAGGTAATGATTAAAAAGGGAATCGCTCTTGAAATTAATACTTCCGGTCTTAGGGGCGCTCTTGGTGATACATTGCCCGATTACGAATGTATTAAGCTCTATCACGATATTGGAGGAGAGCTTATCAGTATCGGTTCCGATGCGCATCGTGTCAAGGATGTTGGTCAAGGCACCGCAGAGGCTATTTCTATCGCTAAAGAAATTGGATTTAATAAGATTACCTACTTTAAGGACAGAAAGGCAAACTTCATAAGTATTTGAATGTTGTTTTGTCCGCCCATATAGACAACATCATAATTTTATGTTACAATTATGATTAAAATTTATAGGTATGTCCCATTAATATAGGGATTCGATAACATGATTTTAGGTTGGAGGTAATGAAATGGATACTCTTTTACATTTACTAAAACAGAATGCTCGGCTATCTAATAATGAACTTGCCTCGATTCTCGACGTTACCGCAGAGGAAGTTGCGGAACAAATTAAGGAATATGAGCGTACTGGTATTATCAATGGATACAGCGCTATTATAGATGAGGAGGCGGCGGATCAAGATTCCGTCACTGCCTTTATTGAATTGAAGGTAACTCCGCAGCCTAACTTCGGCTTTGATGATATTGCTTCAACCATTATGCAATTTGATGAAGTTGATAGCGTATATCTACTGAGCGGTGAATATGATTTATCCGTTACTATTAGCGGTAGGAATCTCCGTGATATTGCGTTATTCGTAGCGCAACGTTTGGCGCCACTCAATGGGGTATTGGCTACATCCACTCATTTTGTTCTAAGACGATACAAAGAAAGGGGAATTTTTCTTATGAAAGAAGACACAGATGAAAGGGGCTTAATCTCTTTGTGATAGATTATGATAAACTAATAGCAGATAATGCTTATAATATTCAACCATCCGGAATACGGCGGTTCTTTGATATGGCATCGGCAATAGAGGGTACAATTTCCCTCGCTATTGGTGAGCCCGATTTTAAAACACCATGGTCGGTTAGAAAGACCGCAATTAGGACACTTGAAAAAGGGAAAACTAGCTATACTGCTAATTCCGGATTAATCGGGTTAAGAGAATCAATTTGCAAATATATGCATAGTAGAATCGGAGTAAAGTATAATCCCGAAAATGAGACTCTTGTTACAGTTGGCGGTTCGGAAGCAATTGATCTTGCTATTCGTGCATTAATTAATCCGGGCGATGAGGTACTTATTCCTGAGCCTAGCTTTGTATGTTATTCGCCTATCGTGGCTTTAACTGGCGGTATTCCAGTACCGATAAAAACATTGCATGAAGATAAGTTCCGCTTGACTGCCGATTCTCTTAAAGAAAAAATTACATCGAGGACTAAAATGTTAATTCTCCCCTATCCAAATAATCCTACCGGCGCTATTATGAAGCGCTCCCACCTAGAGGAAATCGCAAAGTGCCTAAGGGGGACAAATATAATCATTCTATCCGATGAGTTATATTCTGAACTAACATATAGCGGCAAACATGTTTCAATTGCTGAAATTGATAATATGCGCGAAAGAACTATTTTAATAAACGGTTTTTCAAAGAATTATGCAATGACGGGATGGCGATTAGGATTCGCCGTTGGTCCTGCTCCCATTATAAAGCAGATGCTTAAAATACATCAATATGCTATTATGAGTTCGCCCACCGTTAGCCAATATGCCGCAATTGATGCGCTGGAAAATTGTGATGACGATATTGAATACATGCGTAAGGAATATAATATTCGTCGCAAATATCTAGTTAGCAGCTTTAACCGCATTGGTCTAGATTGCTTTGAACCTGAGGGAGCTTTCTATGTATTTCCATCTATAAAAAGCACAGGACTATCATCAAACGATTTTTGCGAAAGACTACTAAAATCGCAAAAAGTCGCAGTTGTGCCTGGGAATGCTTTTGGTGAGAGTGGTGAAGGATATATCCGTGTATCGTATGCGTATTCACTCAACCACCTAAAGACTGCAATTGAACGGATAGAATGTTTCCTGAAAGAATTAAAAGGATAGCCATTATAGTATTATGTACTGAAAGGTGTGTTGTAG
The DNA here is from genome assembly GCA_938014915.1 of uncultured Clostridia bacterium. GTDB lineage: Bacteria > Bacillota > Clostridia > Oscillospirales > Ruminococcaceae > JAAZLM01. Next base: position 11,183 of record CALLQQ010000148.1, on the reverse strand, counting down.
GCCATGCAAAATAGCATTACCATTAACGCCTATGCTAAGCTAAATCTTTCTCTAGATATTGTAGGGGTGAGAGAAGACAATTACCACCTTTTACGTACGGTGATGCAATCAATTAGCATTTACGATACATTAAATATTACTAGATGCGGTGATAAAATCGCCCTATCTAGCGATGATGATTCGCTAATAGTGAATGAGGAAAATAGCATTTTTAAGGCGGCAGAGCAATTCTTCGATACGGTCGGAATTAAGGATAGAGGTATATCCGTCCATGTGGAGAAGCGTATTCCATCGCAAGCGGGACTTGGTGGAGCGAGTGCCGATGCTGCCGCTATGCTAATAGGGCTGAACAAGATATATAATACTGGTTTGTCAATTGGTGAACTCTGCGATATTGGTGTTGCAATTGGTGCTGATGTACCATTCTGTATTGTCGGCGGCACACAATTATGTGAGGGCATTGGCGAGGTTATCACTCCAGTGCCGAAATTATCAGATTGTTATATTGTGGTGGCGAAGCCGCAGGGCGGTGTCAGTACGCCGAAAGCTTATGCGAAATTCGATAGTATTTATGGGAATTCCAATGCTAGCAAGAAAGCCGAAGAATGTACCGACGATGTAGTATCCGCATTGAACAGTGGTATCCTATCTCAAATTGGTGAATCTCTCGGAAATATTTTTGAGAGGCTTGTTGACGATAAGGAAGTGCCATTGATACGTGAAACCATGCTATCAATGGGCGCAGTTGGAGCATCTATGAGTGGCAGCGGTACCGCAGTGTACGGGTTATTCGATGTAAATGAATATGAGAGTGCTATGAAATGCATGGAATATCTGAGTTCACAATACCCTTTTTCGGTTATATGCAAGCCATTAAATATGTAATAAAATCCTCCATACTGATTCAGTATGGAGGATTTTCGTCTAACGAACTGCGTCTGCATATTTCCATAATTGCCATATCAAATCGACCGCTCCCGCCCGTGTCAATGCATCGTTGGGATGAGCTTTTCCGTCATGTAAATCAAGCATCTTATATGCGGACAAATTCATATATGATGAGAGTGCCCATTCGGGAATTTGCACTATATCCGATATATTCGGATTGTGCTTTGTAACATCTTGCATTCCAGCGGTCCTACTTACCATCACAACCGCCTCCGCCCTTGTGGGAATCTCTCTATAGTTAAACTTACTTTCTTTAATAATGCCTTTGTCGATGCCTAGTTTAACATACGGTTTAAGATATAGGGGGATTTCGCTATCATTTTGTAGTCCAGTATTCACACATGGGGGGAGATCCTTTTCAAGCATTGCGGCGCTTATCAACATGCAAAGAAATTCCCCTCTGTCGACCTCGATATTCGGCTCAAGGAAATACTGCCCTCCAATACGTTGCCCCGTAAAAATAGATTTTTGCGATAGCTTTATTGCCGCATAGTGGCTTGGGTTGCCATTCATATCAGCATAGGAAAAGTTAGATTTAACATCTTCTATCATGACATCAATAAAGCTCTCATTCGATATATTGCCGTATTTATCTTCACAAATAAAGGTGAACCTATCCTTCCCCGATGAATTTGCATATGGTTTATACTCAAATGATAATCCATCAAAAGTGATAGTGCCTTTCTCCGGTTTGGAAATAACTTTTATTCTTACCATATCGCCATCGGGATCATATGCTGTAATCTTCCCCATTACTGGGATATTCCTACCCGTGCTAAAGGCTCCGCTCTCGACTTTTGGCGGATTGTTATATGTGTCTAAGATGCTTATTGTCGCAACTGTGGCGACACTCTGGGCACAATCGGGAATGAATCCTATTTCAATCTTTTCCACATTGTTTACGGAAGTGAGCTTTAATGAATTTATCTCATCTCTTGTCAATGTATCGAATTCATTAAGAATATCATCACCGATTGAGAATCCCGCCTTACTGGATTCTGGCAATGAGGTTACCGTCATTCCTAATAACGTACCACGAGGTATGCCTAACCTTGATTCGATATTATCGCAGTTGAATTCAAATTCATTGCCCTTTACAGTATAAAAGGCAATCTCCTGCACGGCACTTTTGTTAACAACTGGCATATCGAATATTGCTGCACTGACAACTGTGCTTAGCGATAGCATCATAAAAAGAATTAATGCTATAATGCGGTTTCTCATATTGCTACTATGTGATTTAATCTGTTTCATTAACATGCTCCTTTACTAAAAAACAATATCCTTTATCTTAGGTAGCTATTTTTCCCAATCTAATCGTAAAAATACACCACTATCAAAATTCAAATAAAATACTTGCATTGTAGTAGTGATTAGTGTTAAAATATAGTTATAATGCTTGTAATATAGACTTGATAAAATTCAAAATCGGAAAGGCAGTAATTACAAATATGAAAAATCAGTTTGTTTTAATCCTCGATTTAGGCGGTAGGAATAATCAATTAATAGCTAGGAGGGTTAGAGAATGCAATGTCTATTGTGAAGTTCACCCCTATACCCTCCCACTAGAAAAGATTAAGGAGCTGGATCCCGTTGGTATAATTTTAATCGGCGATACAGTATTCAATAAGGTGCGTGAAATAAATAATAGAATATGGAACCTTGGCATACCTATCCTCGGTATAAGTAGCGGTATGCACATAATGGCAAAGGCATTCGGTGGAAGTATTAACACTTCTGAAAATGATGAATATAGCGAAATTACCTCGTCTTTTGATAGTTCTTCAGTTTTATTCGACGGCATAGCTAATTCGGGACCGGTGTGGATGAGTGAAGGCTCCCTCGTGGATATGTTGCCTGATAATTTCACCATAATTGCCGATGCCGGCACTATGCCAATAGTATCAATTGAAGATAGCATCAAAAAATTATATGGAGTGCAATTCCATCCCGAAATTAGCAATACTAAAGATGGGTTGGAGATGCTTCGTAATTTCTTATACAAAATCTGTGGCTGTGTTGGCGACTGGACAATGGAAAGCTACGCTAAAGCATCAATTGCAAATATTCGCAAAATTGTCGGAGATAAGAAGGTTCTGCTAGCATTGTCGGGAGGGGTCGACAGCTCTGTTGCGGCGGCTCTACTCTCAAAGGCAATTGGTGAGCAATTAACCTGCATTTTTGTCGATCATGGCTTCATGCGTAAAAATGAGGGAGATGAAGTTGAGGAGGCTTTCTCCGATTGGAATATAAATCTTGTTCGTGTGAATGCGGGAGAGAGATTCCTTAATAAGCTTAGTGGCATTAGCGATCCCGAAACAAAGAGAAAGTTAATTGGTGAAGAATTCATACGTGTATTTGAAGATGAGGCGAAAAAGATTGGCGTTGTTGATTTCTTAGTGCAGGGAACAATATACCCCGATGTCATTGAGTCGGGGGCTGGAGATGCCGCATTAATTAAGAGTCATCATAATGTAGGCGGACTACCCGACCATGTTGATTTCAAGGAAATTATTGAGCCGCTGCGTCAACTGTTCAAAGATGAAGTTCGCCAATTAGGATTGGTTCTAGGACTAGATGAAAGATTAGTATTTAGACAACCATTCCCCGGTCCTGGACTTGCCATTAGAATTATTGGCGATATAACATTCGAAAAGCTTGAAATACTACGTGAGGCTGATTATATTTTTAGGGATGAAATTGCAAAAGCATCGCTCGATAAGGAAATTCACCAATATTTCTGTGTTCTAACATCAATGCGGTCTGTCGGCGTGACAAAATCACAACGCACATACGACTATACTCTCGCTCTTCGCGGTGTAGTGACAAACGATTTTATGACGGCAGATTATGCACGAATTCCATACGATGTGTTAGATAAAATTTCTAGAAGAATTATCAGTGAGGCTGGATCGATTAATCGGATTGTGTACGATATTACATCTAAACCACCGGCAACGATTGAATGGGAGTAAATTTTTCAAAGGAGAGATATTATGAAGAAAGTTTTATTTTACGGTATGACGGGTGAAAAAATGTGCTTTCAGCACATTCTACTCAATGCACTCGATTTAGCTGTAAATGGTGCGGAAGTGAAAATTATATTCGAAGGTGCCTCGGTTAAGCTTGTCCCCATCTTTGAAGATGAGGAGAATCCTCTATACTTAAAAGCTAAGTCCAGCGGCATAATCTCCGGCATATGCAACGCCTGTTCAAAGGTGCTTGGAGTATATGAAGAAGTTAGCAAAACTGGACTACCAATGCTAAGCGATATGTCAGGACACGCAGGAATGAAAAAATATATTGATGATGGTTATGATGTAATTAGTATGTAGCTTAATCAGGTTGGATAGATGTATTATAAATACGCAGTGACCATCTTATTTAACATATTATCTTAATATCTATGAGGAGATTTTATATGAATTTAAAAGACAGCAAAAGAATTGTTGTGAAAATAGGAACGTCAACATTGACGCATTCAACGGGGCGAATCAATATTCGCAGAATGGAGAATTTAGTTAAAGTTCTTTCTGATTTGAAGAACTCTGGCAAGGAGATTCTTCTTGTAACATCCGGTGCTATCGGCGTCGGCGTTGGGAAGTTAAAGCTTGATGGGCGACCATCGGATATGCCATCTAAACAGGCATGTGCGGCTATCGGGCAATGCGAACTTATGTATATGTACGATGGGTATTTTTCAGAATATGAACATATCGTAGCGCAAGTTCTATTAACAAGGGACGTCATTGCTAATGACGGGCTAAAACAAAATGTTGTCAATACTCTTAATCGCTTATTGGAATATGATACTATACCTATTATCAATGAGAATGATACGGTGTCATGCGAAGAAATAGATATGGGGGGAACATTCGGTGAGAATGACACGTTGTCAGCAATTGTTAGCGTTCTAGTTGAAGCAGATTTACTGATTATACTCACCGATATAGACGGTCTTTATGATAAAGATCCTAGATTGAATAACGATGCTAAACTCCTGCCTCTTGTAAATAAAATTGATGATGAATTGCTCGCTTGTGCGGGATGTGCAGGCACGGATCTTGGCACTGGTGGAATGCAGACAAAGCTCCATGCGGCAAAAATTGCTTTAGATGCTGGGGTAGAAACCATTATTATTAATGGCGACCGCCCAGAAAACCTATATGATTTATTCGATGGAAAAGAAATCGGCACGCACTTCACCATTGATACAGTTTAAGGGGGATTATATGAGAGAAATTATAGTCGGAACTAGCATTTCAGTTGATACAGTCGTTGATGAAAATATGCTTGCTAAATCAGTTGGAAGTGGCGATCTGGAGGTATATGCAACTCCAATGATGATAGCATTGATGGAAAATGCCGCCGCCACAGCTTTAGCAAGGTTTTTAGAAGATGGAGAAACCTCAGTAGGAACGATGGTGAACATCTCGCATCTATCCGCTACGGCAAAGGGCAGGAATGTCAGCGCATCGGCGACGATAACTGCCGTTGATGGTAAGCGAATTGACTTCGATATTACTGCATCCGATGATGTTGGCCTAATCGGGAAAGGCACACATTCACGCTTTATAGTGGATTCAGATAGATTTATGGCTAAGACGCAAGAAAAATAAGAACTATCTCATTAGAGAAAATGGTATCACCAAATTGGTGATACCATTTTTGTATCTATAATTACCTTTTAATTAGTTGCACAAATGCCTTTTCAAATGCATCATCGTTATCTTTAGTGCGTTTTTTCATATTACGTGTGCGTCCACCCGATCTGCGAATTTTATGCCCGATATATCTTTCTAATAGCAGCCTATCCATATTATCGTCGGTGAATATTAGTCCATTCTGATTAATGGGAATTGCACCTTTTCCTAATGCCATTGCCGCTACACCGAAGTCTTGAGTAACTACAATATCCCCTGCGTTAGTAATATTAATCAATTTAATATCAACACTATCCCTTGCTTTATCCACTGTGATTATATCACTGTAACCATCGTTCAATTCGTGGCTTGTGTCGATTATCATAGTCACGGGTATGTCATGTTTTTTTGCGTGCATAACGATAATTTCCTTAACGGGGCAAGCATCGGCATCTACTAAAATTCGCAAATTTAATCAACCTTTACAAAGAAATTTCAAGACCAACGGGGCAATGATCACTGCCCATTATTTCGGGATAGATACAGCTATCAACAATTTTATCTTTGAGCCTATCCGATACAACGAAGTAATCTATCCTCCACCCTGCATTGTTTGCACGTGCGTTGAACATATATGACCACCATGTATATGCGCCCGTCTTATCCGGATATAAGTATCTAAAAGTGTCTATAAAACCTGCGTCCAATAATTCGGTAAACTTCCCTCTTTCCTCATATGAGAATCCGGGATTGCCTATGTTCGGCTTGGCGTTTTTTAAGTCAATTTCATTATGTGCTACATTTAAATCACCGCATATTATCACGGGCTTAGTCTTATCCAAGTCACTCACATAATGCCTGAATGCATCGTCCCATTGCATTCGATAATCGATTCTAGCAAGTTTGGGTTGCGCATTAGGTGTGTAGACATTTACTAGATAGAATTTATCATACTCTAAAGTTACAACACGTCCCTCAGTGTCGTGCTCCGCTATGTTAAGCCCTTTTGTAAATGTAAGTGGTTTTTCTTTAGTGAAGCAAGCTGTGCCCGAATAGCCCTTCCTCTCGGCGCTGTCCCAATATTGATAATAACCGGGGAAATTAATTTCGACCTGTCCTTCCTGCATTTTTGTTTCCTGAATAGAAAATATATCTGCATCGGCTTCATTAAGAAAATCTTCGAAGCCTTTTTTCAAACACGCTCTAATACCGTTCACATTCCATGAAATTAATTTCAAGTGAATTCATTCCTTTCAATTCATTATACTTATATAATTATACACTGTTTTTGTGTATAATACAAGAACGTGTAGTTTTGCTTTGTTGTCTTTTACCCAGCAACTACAAAAACCACTATTCTGGCGCTATGCGAATCTAGCCGAATACGTCCTGCTTAATCTCTTTACATTCAATAACATTGTAAAAATATATAACTCCCGAATGTTATAACATTCGGGAGTTATTAACTACATATGCTAAATCATTACCTTATGAAAGACTTTTTTACCTTTTTTAATAATGATGAATCCATCAGCATTAAAGTCCGATTTCTTAACCATGTGCTTGGCATCGTTAATTTTTACATCATCGATAGAAACACCGCCCTGCACGACTAATCTCCTTGCTTCGCCATTAGATGTGCAAAGCTTCAACAATACTAATAGGTTGAGTAGTCCAATTTCGCCATCTGCAAAATCAGATTCTTCTAGCTTAGTTGATGGCATATTCTTATCGTGTGTGCCAGATTGGAAGATAGCTTTTGCGGCATCAAGCGCCTTTTGCGCTTCCGCCTCGCCGTGAACAAGCTTAGTTAGCTCAAATGCTAATATTTCCTTAGCTTTATTAAGCTCGCTACCCTGCCAGCTTTCCATTTCTTCTATTTCTTCGATCGGTATGAAAGTGATGAGTTTAAGGCTGTTGATAACATCTTCATCGGCGACATTCCTCCAGTATTGGAAGAACTCATAAGGGGAAGTTTTTTCGGCATCTAGCCAGACTGCACCTTTTTCGGTTTTGCCCATCTTGTTGCCCTCTTTTGTTGCAAGGAGTGTGAATGTCATTCCGTAAACTTCTTCCCTGCGCATCTTCCTGACAAGGTTGACACCTGCAATAATATTAGACCACTGATCGTCGCCGCCTAATTGCATTGTACAGTCATATTTATCGAACAGTTGGAGGAAATCGTAACTTTGCATTAACATATAATTTAGCTCAAAGAATGATAATCCCGTGCCTAATCTAGCTTTATAACATTCTGCTGCCAGCATTTTATTTACTGAAAAATGCACACCAATTTCACGAATGAAATCAATGTAATTGAGCTCTTTTAACCAATCCCCATTCCTGGCTACAATCGCCTTACCATCAGAAAAATCAAGGAATCGTGACATTTGACGTTTAAAGCATTCGGCATTATGCTCGATTTGCTCCTTCGTCATCATTTGTCGCATATCAGTTTTTCCGGATGGGTCGCCAATCATTGTTGTGCCCGTTCCCAGTAAAACTATCGGGCGATGACCAGCCTTTTGCAAATGCGACATCACCATCAATTGGAGGAAATGCCCTACATGGAGGCTATCGGCAGTAGCATCGAATCCAATATAGAAGCTGATTTGCTCCCCACTTTCTAGCCTTTCCTTAATTTTTTCCTCGTTCGTCGATTGGGCAATTAAGCCACGTCTTTTCAGTTCTTCAAATACAGTCATTTTTTATATTCCTTCCTCTTTATTATCTTTTCTCACGCTAATTAATAACTCTCGTGCATTTTTAAGCATTAAATCTGTGTGGTTATCCCCTGCCATAATTCTAGCAATTTCGTATTGTCGACTATCGAAATCAAGCGGCGATACCTCTGTGTATGTTCTGTCGCCTACAACATTCTTTTCGATTAACATATGCACATCTGCCATAATTGCAATTTGTGCTAGATGTGTCACACATAAAACTTGCCGGTTTTCTGCAATTTCCGCAAGTTTCTTTCCGACTTTTTGCGCAGCTTTACCACTAATTCCAGTATCTATTTCATCAAATACTAACGATGGAATATCATCTTTATCAGCAAGAACACTCTTTAATGCTAGCATTATTCTTGACAATTCACCGCCCGATGCTATTTTGCTAATCGGCTTAGGTGGCTCGCCAATATTCGCTGAAATTAAGAATTCTGCTGTATCTATTCCACTTGAAGTTAACTTCCCTTCAGTAAGCTGAACGTCAAGTTTTACATTCGGCATATCAAGATATTTCAGCTCCTGCGTAACCGAATCAACGAATTTCTTCGCTGCTTTTAATCTCATTCCATGGAGTTCGTATGCCTGATTTGTAACTTCGGCCAAAATTTCTTCTTTTCTTTGCTCTAATTGTTCAATAACGTCGTCGAACGACTCTAATTCATCAAGTTCGGCTTTGCATTTATCAAGGTGGGCAATACATTCATTGATGCTCATGCCGTATTTTCGTTGGACACGCCTTAAAGATGCTAGTCTGTCCTCCAATTGTGTTAGTTTATCTGGATTCACATCAATATCGTATAAATACCCAGCGATTTCATTATGCAAATCATCAAGTTCAATAGATATACTCGACATACGTTCATGAATTTCATTTATTTCGGGCGAATAAGATTTAATACCCTCCAATGAATTCGATGCATTTTCAGCTAATTCACTTGCACCGTATTGCTCATCATCACCCGATATTGCTATTTTTGCCTCATTTAAGCGGTTGAATATATCGGCAGAATTCCGATAAAGCTTTAGTTCTTGCTCCAATTCGCTATCTTCATTCTCTTTTAACGCTAGATCCTCAAGTTCCCTAACTTGATATGTGAGCATTTCATGCCGTTGAGTTTTCTCAATTTCCGATAATGCTAGTCCTTTTATCTTCCTTGCTACGTCTTGCAATTTTCGGAAGTTCCCACGATAACTTTCAAGTTTCGGTGTTATTTCGCCGAAACTATCGAGAATTTCTAAGTGCCTGTCCGCCATTAATAGTATCTGATTGTCGTGCTGTCCATGTATATTAACTAGGCCATCAGTAATATCTCTTAAAATCGTATTTGTAGCTGGTTTACCGCAAATTCTTGCTGTGCTGCGCCCGTCAATGCTGATTTCACGGGATATGATTAATTCATCTTCCTCAAGTTCAATTCCTAAATTAGATAGCTTTTCTCTTATATTATCGGGAATGTTAATGAACAATGCGGTAACAATCGCTTTTTTAGAGCCTGTCCTAACAATGTCTTTCGTCATTCGCTGCCCCAATATCGCATTAATTCCGTTAATTAAAATAGACTTACCTGCGCCCGTTTCTCCTGTAAAGACGTTGAGTTTTTCGCCAAACTCAATCGTCGCTTTCTCGATTACCGCAAGATTCTCTATATAAAGTTCCGATAGCATTTATTTCACCTGCCCTAAAACTGTTAAGTACAATTCCTTTACAAGCAAATTCGCCGAATTTTCATTCCTCATAAGCACAAATATAGTATCATCTCCAGCAATTGTGCCAACTACATTATCAATTTCCATAGCATCGAACACTGCGCATGCCGCATTTGCAAGTCCCGTGCGGCACTTAATGACAATAGTGTTGCCGGAATAGTCAATTTTTAAAACTGCTTCCGTAAATATACTTTCAAACTTGATCGAGCTTATTGAAGTATCGGTTACGGATTGCACATAACGATATACACCGTCTTGCAATGTTTTTATAAGTTTTAGTTCTTTTATATCACGGGATACAGTCGCTTGAGTGATATTGAATCCATTCTCCTGCAAAAGTTGCTGGAGCTCCTCCTGCGTTTCTACCTCGTGCTCTGCAATAAGAGCTAATATTTTTTTATGTCGCTTGGCTTTCATCTTCACTCCCCCAAATAATTTTTATTTAAATGGTCGCATTAATTTCTCATTAATTGCTTTGTAAAAGTTACTACCGTTAATATCGATCAGCTCAATAACTTTTTCCGATTTCGTTATAACAATTTCTTTATCGTCGCTCATCTTCATTGTATTCTCTCCGTCAATGCTGATATATATATCTTCCTCATCCCTAGAATTGCAGACCAGTGTAAGGGTCTTGTTCGCCGTAAAAATCATAGTTCTAGCGAATAGGGAGTGCGCGCATAATTGCGTCACTTCTATACATTCCATATCAGGTTCAATTATTGGTCCTCCCGCCGATAAAGCATATGCGGTAGAACCTGTCGGAGTGCTGAATATTATACCATCAGCACGAATCCTGCTAACGGTGACGCCATTGCTTGCAACTTCAAAATCTGGCAACTTAGCAAATGGACTTTTAAACACTACAATATCGTTCAGCGCATTGAAAGATTTGCTGCTATTTGGCGAATTAATTTTAGCTGATAGGAGCATTCTCTTCTCAACTACATATTCCCCCGTCTTTAAACGAGATAATTTCTCAAGTTCGTCACTTTCTAATGACGCCATAAAACCAAGAGTACCCGTATTGATACCGAGTAGCGGCTTGTTGTAGCAATAAGCAAATTGAGCTGAATGAAGAATTGTGCCATCGCCGCCTATAACAATGATAATGTCGCACTGCTCTACATTTTTCTTAAATTCGCAGAATACT
>CALLQQ010000147.1 GCA_938014915.1 uncultured Clostridia bacterium | reverse complement strand
CGGCTGTTCCCAACCGACACTGCGCAAAGCAATAAAGCAATTAATCGATAAGGGTCTAATGGAGGAAGAAAGGCAAGGTGTAAATAAGCCAAATCTCATCTATTTATTAGCTGTAAACCCCATGGATAAAGGACTGAAAGAAACTTTCAGTCCGGAGTGTAAGAATGTTTCAGTCCAGAGTGAAAGAATGTTTCAGTCCGGAGTGAAAGAATCTTTCAGTCAAGAGTGTAAGAATCTTTCACCTAATGATACTAATATCAATCAGACTAATATTAATGATACTGATATCAGTCAATCAATCAATCAAGAGATGGACGGATTGACGGACTTGCAAAATATAATCAAGAATAGTGAAATAGAATTTCTTGATAAAGATGGCAGAGCGTTATTTCAAACTGCTATCGAGCAGTTATACTTTTCAGAACACTTTAAGCTTGGGGAGGCTATACTGCCGCAACAAATTATTCGGGACAAGCTATCAAGACTTGATGGCTTGGTAGTGACGGAAGTCTATGACAAGTTACGCAGTAGTGGTATGGATATTAAGAATCCAGTACGGTACACGATGGTAATGTTACTTAATCAAATCACGGAAGGGGCTGGTAATAATTTTATTTGGTCTTCAGCTATTCAAAAAGGAGGTAGTTAAAAGTGACCGAAGTCTATGACGGAATGAAATGGCTAAGAGATTATATCAATGTTGCAAATCCGTTTACCGATGCTTTTCGGTGGCTAGGTTATGGACTTTGCAAGATGCTTGCATGGGTCGTAGATAAAGCTTATGAAGCTATTGAGGGACTACTCGGTATTAACATTATGAAGATTGGTCCTGTACAACAATTTGTAAGCAAGATGAATCCGTTAATATGGTCGATATTTGCAATTAGCTTAGTTATAGCGGGAATAACAATTATCCTCTACCCGCAAAAAAATAAAGGTGAGATGGCAAGGTCTTTACTCCTTGCTACAATCCTCATAGTTGGAATGCCTTTTATGTTCAACACACTTAACAGCTTTAAGAATGCTGGTGTGTCCGATATAAGTGCACTGACAAAAGGGGGAAGCTCACCCGGTGAGCAAATACTAAAAGCATCTTTAGGCGATGTTGGTCGCAGTATAGACGGGCTAACATTAGTGCCTGACAATGAAAATCCCTACTATTCGGACATAAATGCAAGACTACCAAAATCTAAAACTTTTGATTATAAAATAACCGAAGTAAGAGATGATGTAGCCTATGGAGAAAAACTTGAAAAAGGGTTTTTCGGCTGGGGCGAAGAAAGGCTATATGCTAAAGGTTTTAAATTCCTCGAAACGATTGTGATTTTACTGGTAACTCTCGTTGCACTTGTTTTTGCAGGTTTTAAAATCGGTAGAATACTTTACGATCTTGCGTTTCATCAACTCATAGCACCAATTGTTTATGCAAGTGATTTACAAGGCTCGGGCAGAACTAAGAAATTCCTACAAAGTCTAATCGGGCTATACATAACACTTGTAATAGTCCTAGCACTGATTAAGCTATATCTTGATATGACAACATGGGCGGCACTGAATGTGTCTAACATCTGGGTTAGGATACTGCTCATTGCAGGTGCAAGTTGGGGAGTAATTGACGGTCCTGACATTGTACAAAAACTACTCGGAATTGACGCAGGAGTAAGGAGCGGAACATCTGTAATAATGGGTGGTATGGCGGCAGTAGGCGCGGCTAAGTCGGTAGCAGGACTTGCAAAGTCCGGAGCTAATATGGCAAAGCAAGTACCGCAAGCGGCGGCGAATGTCGCTAAAGGCGGCGCATCAGTAGCTGGCGGAGTTGCAGGAATTGCAGGTGCCGCAAGTAGCCTTGCCGGCGGTTGGCAAGCAAAGGCCTCGGGTGATGTTGGTAGTATGAAAGAAATGCAAAGCTTCGCAAAAGATGATACGGGAGCTAAGACAGGCTTTAGCAAAGGCAAGAGTGCAGTTACAAACACTGCAATGACAGTAGGTTATGCGGCACGCAGTGCTGTTGATAAAGTTAAATCATCGAATGCGCCGATGTCACACTCACATGGTACAGTGGGTAGTTTAGCAAACACTTCATCAGTGGACAAATCTAGCACTAATGCTAGTGCGAATGTTCCGTCAAGTAAACCTAGTTCTACTAGTTCAGCATCACAAAATAAGTCAAGTAGCAGTGGGGAAAGTAGTAAACCTCAACAAAACTTAACAAGCATTCCCACTACTCAGATGAATTATGAGAAACCGCCATGGGAGGGAGAATAATGTGTTTAATACCAAAGAGAACGAAAGCTGAAAATAAAGTCATTTTCAACCTATCCTTCTGGAAAATCGGTGGTCTAGTAATGACAATGGGCGGAG
>CALLQQ010000146.1 GCA_938014915.1 uncultured Clostridia bacterium | reverse complement strand
ATCTAATTTACCCGCTGCAAATTCTTCTAATGCTGTTTTAACTGGCTTTTGCTCAAGTAGGACCCTATCCGCAGTCGCAATCTCGGATAGATCCCTCGCCCTTTTGGCGACGGCTACCACGAATGAATAGCTGCTCTCATTCTTTGTTAATATTTGTGATACTGCTGGTCTAAGCATTATCTAACACCTCATCTATCTTATTTATCATTCTACTTACTGTATGCTTTTCGCCCTTAATGACACTATTGAGAGTGTCAATTGCTGTTTGTAATTCGTCATTGACTATAATATAATCGTATTTATATGCCATTGCAATTTCATTTACTGCCTCTTTTAACCGTCCGTCGATAATTTCTTCGCTCTCCGTTCCCCTTTTACCAAGGCGGCGCCTAAGTTCCGCAACTGATGGCGGCAAAATAAAGACAAACATTGCATTGGGATAGCTGCTTTTAATTTGCATTGCTCCGTCAACTTCAATTTCCAGTATGACGTCGCGCCCTTTTGCAAGTTGTTCTTCGACGGCTTTTCTAGGAGTACCATAGTAATTATCGCAGTATACGGTATATTCTAGCACATCGTCACGATCGATAAGTTGCCTAAACTCATCCTTTGATACAAAATGATAGTGTTTGCCATCTTCTTCGCCCTCCCGTGGTTTACGAGTAGTGGCTGAAATGGAATAGAATAAATTATCGTTTTGCTCTAGTACGCTATTAAGTATTGTGCCTTTTCCGCATCCCGACGGTGCAGACAGTACAATTAAAACACCATTATTTTTCATGTTCTTCATCCTCCCCATATACTCTGCTTGCTATTGTTTCCGGTTGAACTGCGCATAGAACAACATGATCTGAATCCATTATAATAACTGCTCTAGTTCTCCTGCCGTATGTTGCGTCAATGAGCATCCCTTTTTCCTTTACTTCTTGAATTATTCTTTTAATTGGAGCAGATTCTGGGCTGACAATTGCAATTAGCCTATTCGCCGAAACCATATTACCAAAACCAATGTTAATTAGCTTCATCGTATTCCTCCATTTGCGGAATTAACCGCCCACTATTCAATATTCTGAATCTGTTCTCGTATCTTCTCTATCTCACTTTTTATCTCGACGACCATACGGGTAATATCAATGTCAT
>CALLQQ010000145.1 GCA_938014915.1 uncultured Clostridia bacterium | reverse complement strand
GTCGAGGAGGATTCTAAGTTAAATAATTTTTTTGATACAACACACTAATAAAGGAGGTGATAGCCATGGAATATGTCAATCTAAGAATTTCCACACCTGATGAAATAATTTATACTTGTCTGAAAACAAAAGAATTCAAGGAATATATCGGCGATGAAGTTATCGGCAACTACTGCAAAGACAATGCAATAGGCTTTGCTGAAGGACAAAATAAGTTCTTCATCGATTTAAAAAACAACTTTAACAACCATGCCCCGCAAGGGGCATTTCGTATGTCTGTTACCGATGTCAGCGATGAGCGCATTTATGTTGGGAACTTAAACAAAGATAGGCTCAGCATAGCATCGTATGTGCTTGATAGCTACAAAGAGCCAAAACCTATACTTGAGATTATATCCGCAAAACTCTATGATAGCCGACACGTATTCGGGAATCGTGTTCCCTATCTCAATACTCAAAGAGATATAGCGGTAGCAAAAGATATGATAGATTTATATACTGCAAAGATACTAGGTAGACCGCCCGAGGAAATCAAAAGTAAAAGTATAACTAGAAAGAGGTGATAATGTGAATTTAGTTTACATATGCTCCCCTTTACGTGGAGATATTGCATCTAACCAAAGGAAAGCTATTGCCTATTGTGAATTTGCCAGTAAGCAAGGTGTAATACCCCTAGCTCCTCATACAATCTTCACGCAGTATCTTAATGATGAAGTTCCAGAACAGCGGGAACAAGGCTTAAAGATGGGTCTTGAACTGCTAAGAAAGTGCGATCAACTTTGGGTATGCGGCGATGAGATTAGCGAGGGAATGCAAGCAGAAATATCTCTAGCAACTGAGCTTTCTATTCCAGTCGTTAGTATTGAAGAAAGCTATATTTCACTCCAAAATGAATCAGAGTCTAAGCCCACCAATGAGGTAAATGCTTATACCGAAGATGTTCAAGATGTCGATAGTAATTTTCAAGACGAGCCTAACCACGAAGATGAAATGACAGCGGAAGAATTGTTTCAAGCTTTAGCTGAAGATGCTGATGAAGTTACCATTGAGCCAGTAGTTCAGTCCAAGTCATCGGCCAATTTAAACAAGCTCATTTATGATAGTAACGATGGAATTGATAGCCTAGACAGAGTAGCGAATTCAATTAGACGATAAAGGAGGGATGGAACATCTAGTTCCAGTTTAAATGCAAAAGAATAGAAATTTCAAAATACCGCAGGAGGATGTGGATCGTGCTAGTAATATTAATCTAGTCGGATATTTGCAAGGTGTTGGAGTACCAATGCGGCGCAAAGGACGAGAATATTACTTAAAAGAACATGATAGCCTTGCTATTAATCCGCACACGAACAACTGGTATTGGCATTCAAGAGAGGTCGGCGGGAATGGTGCTATTAGCTATTTAATGAAAGTAGAAGACAAGTCGTTCCCCACTGCAGTAGATGAACTTTTGAATGGTGTTTATTCGGGGAAAGTCATGGAATATGAATATGCCCCCGAACCGCCGAAAGAGTTTGTTCCACCGACTAAAGCCGATACAGCTAAGCAGTTGTTCGGGTATTTGTGTAATGGCAGGGGTATAGATTATGATGTAGTAAAATACTTCATGCGTACCGGCAATTTATTTCAAGATAAGAAGCGGAATGTAGTTTTTGCCGGCAGAGATGAACGAGGTAGAATCGTAAACTACCACTTAAAAGGCACTAATCAAAAACGACCATTTGCAATGGATGGCACAGGGTCGAATAAAAAATATGGATTCTCTCACGTAGGTAAAAGTGAGAGAATTTTTGTTTTTGAAGCGGCTATTGATATGTTGTCGTTCATCAGTCTATATAAAATGAATGGCGGTGAGAACTGGCAACAAGATAGTTACCTAGCTCTTGGTGGTGTGTCTGATAAAGCGCTGTTAAAGCATTTAGAACTACATACCCCTATCAGAAAAGTGTCACTAGCGCTTGATAATGATGATACTGGACTGAATGCAATGCAGAAAATCACAGATAGCCTAACACCAAGATATCATGTATCTACTGTCCTACCGTCAATCGGTAAGGATTGGAACGACGAATTAAAAGCAATATCATCTTCCCTATCTAAGGGCAGAACAAGAAAAATATAACAAGATTAAAAGGAGAATTAAATATGGAAAAAGTATCAGCGTTTTTAGATAAGGTTCCCGGTTGGCTTCAGCCAATAGCATTCGGAGTATCAATTATAATGTTTATCGTTGCAGGCATAATGATGACAACCGGGCAAGAAGGCTCAGCAAAAGCTAAGAAGATGATGGCATATATAGCTATCGGACTTGCAATAGCGTTCATGGCTACATCAATTGCTACATCTATTAGAGGGGCGGCAATGTAACATAACAATTCAAAAAATGACGAAGGGCGAGAGGAATTATGAATAAAAATAGAGTTAGATATACACAATCCGATGTTAGTAACAGTCGTTTTTTTCAGACACCAAAGTTTCTTTTTGAAGGCGAATTCAAGGCGCTATCAAGCGATGCAAAATTGCTATATGCGCTCCTAAAAGATAAGCATGAATTAAGCCTTATGAACAATTGGCGGAATGAAAAAGGGGAAATCTATC
>CALLQQ010000144.1 GCA_938014915.1 uncultured Clostridia bacterium | reverse complement strand
CTTATGAAAAAAGGGGCATATCTATGGATATTAAAAGAGTATCTAGTTTGGCTGAGTTGAGTCAACTTGAATTCAATGAGAAAGAATTAGAACAACTATCGGAAGAACTTGATGTCATGGTAAAAATGATGAGCAAAATTAAGCAGAGCGACGCCGTTTATGAATGTTGCGCTAGGGCGAGCAGTGTCGATATGGAAGAATTGAGAACCGACGAGGCGAAGCCATCAATGCCGACGGACGAGCTACTTGCTAATGCTAAAAGCGCCGACGGATATTTCGTCGTGCCAAAAGTTATGGAATAGGGGTAGACAATGGATATAACAAAGCTAAAGTTAAGACAAATTCGTGATATGCTTGATAATAAAGAAACATCATGCGAGGAACTTGTTAATGCGTATACCGGGCGCATTAATGAT
The DNA here is from genome assembly GCA_938014915.1 of uncultured Clostridia bacterium. Lineage (GTDB taxonomy): Bacteria > Bacillota > Clostridia > Oscillospirales > Ruminococcaceae > JAAZLM01. The sequence goes on along the minus strand of CALLQQ010000144.1, from coordinate 7,091 downwards.
TTAGATGGCGAACTCTCATGCTTTATTACTAGAACGAGTGAGGGAGCATTGGAGCAGGCGAGGAATGCCGATAAGAGCATTGCAGGTGGCGATGCGGCAGAATTGACGGGCATACCGCTTGCGATTAGCGACAATATTTGCACAAAAGGAATAAAAACAACTGCTGGCGGTAAGATGCTGGAGGAATTTATTCCTCCATATGATGCTACCGTTATTTCACGTTTGAATGAGCAGGGAGCAGTCCTACTTGGAAAAACGAATTTAGATGAAATGGGCATTGATATTACTACTAGAAATTCGCATTTTGGTAGTACGAAAAATCCTTTTAATATAGATGATTCCACGATCGGGATTACCGCAGGTGTTGCGTCGGGTCTGTTCCCCGTCGGCATTGGTGCCGATACAGGCGGCTCAATGCTCATTCCAGCGGCGAATTGCGGCGTAACATCAATTCGTCCCACCTATGGACGAGTATCAAGATACGGCCTAATTGCGAATGCATCTTCATTCGATCAAATCGGCGGTGTCGCAAACGATGCACACGATCTAGCAATTCTGCTTGGTGGTATAGCAGGATTCGATGAATTCGATAGGACTTCATCAACAAGGGATGCCGACTTCACGGCGAAAATCGGCAATTCTATTAAGGGCATGAAAATTGCACTACCGAAGGAATTCTACGGTGATATGGTAGATGATGAAATTAAGCAGGCCGTCCTATCGGCGGCAAAGCAATATGAAGAAATGGGCGCGAATCTCATTGAAGTGAGTATTCCTAGTATCGAATTTGCAATACCGGCCTATTATATAATAGCCAATGCAGAATTTAGCTCAAATTTAGCTAGATATGATGGCATAAAATTCGGCTATCGTGCAGAGGATATAGATAGTTATGAGCAGTTAGTAAAGCGTTCCCGAACTGAGGCTTTTGGCGATGAGACAAAGCGCAGAATTCTTCTTGGTAATTTCGTTCTATCGAGCGATTCTTATAAAGATTATTTTGAAAAAGCACTTGCAGTAAGGCAGAAGATGATAAGCGAATTCAATGATGTATTTGCAAGTTGCGATGTGATTTTAACCCCGACAAACATTGCTATATCCCAAGCGCAAGATGCGGCAACGAACTACAATTCGATTTACTGTACAGCGCCGACAAGCATGGCGATGCTGCCATCTATAACGACGACTTGCGGTTATAGTAATAGTGGAATGCCTATTGGAATGTCAATTACAGGCAGGAAATTTGACGAGGCAACTATAATCGGGCTAGCGGATCAATTTGAGCGTGGCTTTAATAAAATTCTGCCCGCACTGATAGGAGGACGGTAAGAAATGTTTATTCCCGTTATCGGTCTTGAGGTACACGCAGAGTTATTGACTGACTCTAAGATTTTTTGCGGTTGCAGTGCCGAATTCGGTGGCGACCATAATACTAGATGCTGCCCCGGTTGTGCAGGATTCCCTGGAACATTGCCAATGCTCAATAAAAGGGCCGTCGAATATGCAATTCGTGCTGGATTCACGATGAATTGTGATATAAATAAATTAACATATTGGGATAGGAAGAATTACTTTTATCCCGACTTGCCAACGGCATATCAGATATCGCAACTATATCTTCCGCTATGCGTGAATGGCGAAGTAGAAATTAATGTTGATGGGCAAAATAGCAAGAAAATTCGAATTCATCAGATACATCTTGAAGAAGATGCAGGTAAACTTGTGCATGATGACTTCAATAATGTTTCCCTAGCGGATTATAACCGTGGCGGAATACCGCTTATTGAAATTGTGACGGAACCTGACTTTTCAAATGCGGAAGAAGTTAAGGAATTCATTGAGAAAATCAGCCTACTCCTCCAATACGCAGGCGTTTGTGAATGTAAAATGGAGCAGGGACAACTCCGTGCAGATGTGAATATTTCACTAATGCGTGAAAGCGATACGCAGTTAGGAACACGGGCAGAGATTAAGAATCTTAATTCGATTAAGTCGATCACCCGTGCGATAGAATACGAGATTCAAAGACAGACAAAAATCCTCCAAAGTGGGGAAAAAGTCGTGCAGGAAACAAGACGATTCAATGAAAATCGTGGTACGACGAGTTCTCTACGTTCAAAGGTGGATGCGCATGATTATAGATACTTCCCCGATCCGGACATTCCAGCAGTGACAATCACTCAGACGGAACTTGACGGGATAAAGGCGCAGTTGCCCGAACTTCCAGATGCTAGGCTGGAAAGATATATTGATGAATATAAACTAACACCGATTAATGCTAGAATTTTAATTGCAGATAGGGCGATTAGCGACTTCTTTGATGAAGCGGTAAAATCATATAATAAGCCTAAAAGCATATCGGATTTCATCATTGTTGAGCTGCTAAGAAGAATAAATCTAGGTGAGCTTGATGCGAATGATATACCGTTCTCGGCGGCGGAATTCGCTAGACTTGTTCAGGCGGCCGACGAGCAGAAAATTGCTAAAAATAATGCTAAAACTACACTGCGTTATATGATAGAAACGGGCGATTCGTTAGATAAAGTAGCCGAGGAAAATGGATTCTGGATTAAGGAAGATAGGGAGAAATTAATTTCTACTATTGATAAAATACTAGCTGAAAATGAGAATGTAGTCGCTGAATATCTTGCTGGTGAAGTTAAAGTATTTGGCTATCTGATGGGGCAATGCACCAAGGCATTAAGGGGAGTATGCACACCCCAATCTATCAAAAAAGAATTAGAAGATAAACTAGAAAAACTAAAATAGAATTTTCGATTGATTATAAATTTAAGGTGGGATTATTTTGTTGAAGCTAAACGGAGGGGAATTACCGGCGGAATTCGATGTTGCTGCTGCTAAAGCGAATGTCGGTGGCGAAGTTGAAATTTCTGCGTGCGTGCATAAAGTCCGTCAAATGAGCGAATTCGCATTCGTTGTCCTCAGGACGGGGCGCCATTTAATTCAGACGGTATATTCGGCTGACGAATGTGAAGATAGTCTTGATGGAATTAAAGAAGGTTGCTATGTTAAGGCGGTGGGCGAAGTTAAAGCCGACGACAGGGCAGCGCATGGATTTGAGCTAATTTTGCGTAAAATTACCTTGCTATCTTCGCCGCAGGACGACTATCCTTTAAAGGTCGCACATAAGAAGCTCGGCTGTTCGCTTGAAGTTAACCTTGATTTGAGAAGTGTAGCACTGAGGAATCCGTACGAAAGAGCAATTTTCAAATTGCAAGAAGGCGTCACAGCAGGATTCCGCAACTTCATGATGGAGAATGGCTTCACCGAGATACATTCACCTAAAATTGTATCAAGCGGGGCGGAGGGCGGCGCAAATATTTTCACGCTCGACTATTTCGGCAAAGAGGCATACCTTGCGCAGAGCCCACAATTTTATAAGCAAACGGCAGTAGCATTCTTTGATAGAGTGTTTGAGGTGGCACCCGTATACCGTGCCGAACATCACTCAACATCACGACATTTGAACGAATATATCGGGCTTGATTTTGAAATGGGCTTCATCGACGATATGTACGATGTAATGAATATGGAAACAGCAATGCTGAAGTACATGCTTGCGTATTTAGAGGAAAATTATGAGCAGGAACTTGATATATTAAAGGTCGAATTGCCAGTAATTAATGAGATTCCTTCAGTAACATTTATGGAGGCTATCGACATTGTTAGTAAAGGCAAGGGCGGAAGAAATAAATTTGATCTAGATCCCGATGATGAAATTGCTCTATGCAAATATGCGCAGAAGGAACTCGGGAGTGAATTCATATTTGTTACGCACTTCCCATCGGCTAAGCGTCCGTTCTATGTTATGGACGATAAGGAAGATAACCGTGTTGCATATAGCTTTGATTTGCTATTTAGGGGACTTGAAATAACAACGGGCGGACAACGGATTCATGACTATAATGAGCAAGTTGCAAAGATGGAAAGTATGGGACTTAATCCGGAAGATTTCTCAAGCTATCTTGATATTCATAAATACGGTATGCCACCGCATGGTGGGCTCGGACTCGGACTAGAAAGACTTGTAATGAAATTGGCTGGGCTAAAAAACATACGAATGGCTAGTATGTTCCCACGTGATATAAATAGATTAGAGCCGTAAAAATGATAAAATTTGAAAAGAGATTTCACTTTTATAGTGGGATCTCTTTTTTATCGTGATTCGGCGGCGATTATTATCATCTGGGCAGCATTTAGCATAAAATGTAATATGCAATTTTATCGGCGCATTATAGATCCCCTGTGCGATAAAAAATTTATAGAAGAAGTTGATAAGATGAATTCTTGGTTAATAATATTAAACTCGTCTACTCATGCGATAAAGGCACAAAGATTCCTTGCTCGTAGAGGCTATAAAACTTCAATCGAAAGGGTGCAACGGGGGAATCTTGGCGGATGCAAATCGGGACTGCGTGTATATGAGGATACCGCAAATATTTGCAGAATGTTATCCGATATTGGAATCATATGCAGAGAAATAATAGAGGGGTAGGCGATAAACAATGATATATATGGACAATGCCGCTACAACATATCCAAAGCCCGCTATGGTTTTGAATGCAGCGGCAAAAGCCATGCGTAAATACGGTGGGAATCCAGGCAGGAGCGGGCACAAAATATCCGAGGCAACATCGATAGAGGTATTCAATGCTAGGGAGAAAGTTGCCACTCTATTCGGTGCGCAGGTGGAGAACTGCGTTTTTACACTAAATTGCACGCATGCGCTCAATCTAGCTATAAAAGGTATAATGAAGAATGGCGGGCATATCATAACATCAAATCTTGAACACAATTCTGTAATACGCCCGATTCACGCACTTGAAAAGATGGGATGCAGATATTCTATCGCCGAAGTATGTGATAACGAACAGGAAACTATCGAAAATTTTAGGAAGCTAATCACACCAACGACAAAGGCAATTGCAATTATGATAGCAAGCAATGTCACGGGGCAAATCCTGCCCTATAAAGGAATTGCAAGGCTATGCAAAGAACATGGAATTTGCTTTATCGCCGATGGGGCTCAAGCTTGCGGAGTTATCCCAATTAATATAGCAAGCGACGGCATCAATATACTATGTTCCGCTGGGCACAAAGGATTATATGGCCCGATGGGAACGGGTATCCTAATATCGGACGGAGAATTTGGGATTGATACGATAATAGAGGGCGGAACGGGGAGCAATTCCTTTGACGTATTGCAGCCCGATTTTATGCCCGATAGGCTTGAGGCTGGCACTCCGAATACATCGGGGATAATAGCACTTGGCGCTGGTATTGATTTTATAAAAAGAAAAGGCATATCGAATATATATGCGCATGATATGATTCTTTGCGAGGAATTCTGTAAGCGCATATCACGAATTGGTGGCGTGATTATATATGAAAGGGAATGTGCGTATAAACGTGTCCCCATCGTGCCATTCAATATAGTAGGAATGAATTCGGCCGAACTTGCCCAGAGTCTAAATAAAAGAGGATTCGCACTTAGGGGCGGTATGCATTGCTCATATTTAGCTCATAAGAAGTTAGGAACATCGGAACAAGGTGTCGTGAGATTTTCACCATCTATAATGAATACAGTTGATGAAGTGGATTTACTAGCAAGGACTATCAGAAAAATTGCAGTTAATGGCATCGAAAAGTAAACAAAATATAATAAAGGGTAAAAGAAAAGCCGAACCCCTTGTAATAATTCTAGATTATGATAAAATTATTATATGATAGCTAGTTATGCTAAATTGCGAGGAAGTGTATTATGAACCTTATTTTAGATGCTCTAGATTCTATATTAAGTGTGATAAAATTAATAGATATAAGGGATATTCTTGATATAATATTCCTTTCATATTTGTTATATAAAGGCATGAAACTTGTTAGGGAAACACGGGCAGAACAGCTTGTAAAAGGAATTGCCCTAATGTTCGTTTCCTACTTCGTCGTTCGTCAAGTAGGACTTAAAACAATGCAATTTTTATTCGAGAATTTCTTCCAGTGGGGAATTCTTGCGATAATTGTAATGTTCCAGCCGGAACTCCGCCGTGCGCTTGAGAAAATGGGCCGTGCCAAAGTATCGAATTTGAATGTATTTAGTGGCAACCCCGATTCATATACGAATATCGTGAATAAATGGAATATATGTATTGATGCCATTGTCAGTGCTACAACGAATTTGAGCGAGAATAAAGTTGGCGCATTGATTGTTGTAGAAAGATTAACTAAACTAGGGGAGCAGATCGACACGGGGACGCTGATAAATGCTTCTCCCAGTGCCGCTATATTTGAAAATATCTTCTTCCCCAATTCGCCCCTGCATGATGGCGCTGTAATAGTTCGTGATGGCGATATACTAGCAGCAGGATGCTATTTGCCAAAGCCGCAGAAGGAAGAATTAATTAGCAAAGAATTCGGCTCTAGACATCGTGCCGCTATTGGAATGAGTGAGCAGTCCGATGCTATTGTAATCGTGGTATCGGAGGAAACGGGCGTAATCTCCGTTGCTGATAATGGGCATTTGACACGTGGATTCGAGGAAAATGGGCTGAAAGTCCTGCTAAAGAGTTTGATTATACCTGAAAGATCCACAGAGGAAAATGGCAAGAAAAAAGGCTTTTTTAAAAAGTTGTTTAACAGATAATGTTACGCTAATCTAGCATAGGCAGAATCACAGGCGGAAAGGCGATGGTCGTAAAATGAAGAATGTAAAGAGCAAGTTCCGTGGGGAACTTGCAAAAGATTTATGGACAAGGATAAGCGCAGTATTTCTAGCGATAGTGATATGGTTTTTCGTTTCCGTCACATTGTTTCCAACGATGACGAAACATATTAGTGATATAGAAGTTGAAGTTGACCTGACTGGGACAAGTGTCGAAACACTAGGACTTGATGTTATCAAGGGTGAGGGACAAAAGGTATCGGTAAAGATAAAAGGTAATCGTTATAAGATAGGGAATCTTAAAAGCGAGGATTTAATTGCTGAAGTTTCGTTACAGGGGGTAATTTCCCCTGGCGAATATAATCTATCCGTAATGGTGAGGGCAAAAGATGATGATGCCGATTATGAAATT
>CALLQQ010000143.1 GCA_938014915.1 uncultured Clostridia bacterium | reverse complement strand
GAATCGTGCTTTAAAAGTATTTTTCTGACTTGTTTTCTTCTGTTGCCGTTGCTGCTTTAGCAATTCAGATGCTGCAATAGCCTCCTGTTGCATTTCTTCCACTGTCGGTGGTGTGAAATTATCATCGGCGGGCAATTCTTTCGTACCATCTAGCCCTAGCATATCTATTATAGCATCGCCAAACTGGAAAACATCATCGGGATTAATGCAAATATCGCAGCTAAGATCGATAACTTTCTCTTTGCCGACTTTCCTAGCTACTTGTTCACCGAAATTAATTGGCGAAATTATAATTTTATCGTATCTCTCGAGCATTAATTCATCAATATAACGCTTGAAACTTAAATTTTGATTTATATATACAATTGACTTATCAGCGATTGTAGGTAATGCCCATCTCCACGCATCTTGACTTTGCACCGTGTCGATCACGAGGTCGAATCGTATATCATCAAAGGCAAAACGGGTGAAAATCTCTATGCCTTCCTCCGATAGGTAGCCGCTCTTAAATGCGGATTCATCTTTCGCTTCTTTAATTGCCTGCTGATAATAGCGATACAACTGCCATGGACAACGATAGATAATATGAATGCTGGGATTTAGCCGCTTTAGATACACTTCATCGACTATATTGGGATTTGCATTGAAATAAAGTGTAATGTCAAGCTGCGTAAAATCGATCTTATTAAGCGAGCTTACGAGTTCGGCACTATCCACCCTTGAGCGGAAGCTCCCTACATATATTAATACACGTGGCTTTTTCGGCTTTTCAATACTATAAACATTCGGCGATTGTGCACCTTGAAATATAATATCTACGACACGCTGCGTGCAATTCCCATCTTCACGGTAGCAGTATTCTTCAAGCATATGTGTATGCTTATCTTCATATCTTGGATAGATTTCATCAATATTAGCAAGAGTATCGGTAACTTCCTTTGCAGTATAGCAAATTGGTCCCGGCATGGTATCAAAATCCATGTACATTCCACGCTCTTTTTCGTATAACTCCCTATCATAAGCAAAGAAGATAATTGGTCGCTCTAATTTTAGGAAGTCGAAGAATATTCCCGAATAATCGGTGATGAGAATATCTATACCTGCTAATAATTCGTTACTGTCAAGCCAATCCGGCACATTTGCAACTTTTTGCAATTCGGCATTATCCTTAACAAATGTATAGGTCCTATCGTGGACTTTGAGCAGGAGAATACATTCGTCGGGGAGGTTTTTATTTATATCTAGGACATGTTGCAGAATATCGTCGGTAATATCGATGCTAGCGCCAACTTCCCCACGCCAAGTCGGAGCATATAGTACAATTTTCTTTGTAATATCGATACCGAGCAACTCATGCAAGTAGTCACGCATTTCGTGCATCGGGGTGTTGTAGGATAGATCGGTTCTAGGATACCCCTCATCAATGACTAAGCCGTTATAATGCGTCGTTATATCGCAACAATCCAACAGCA
>CALLQQ010000142.1 GCA_938014915.1 uncultured Clostridia bacterium | reverse complement strand
AAGTAAAATACTTGTCCCTGATAGTTGATTTTGATTTGGTATCTTTTTCGTCCGATTGAGCGACCTTGCCCGTTGATTTTGGGTTTGTTTCCCTTGCATCTAATTGGGCTTTTTCTAAAACTGCAAATAATCTGCCGAGCACATAAGCTTTATTATGCGTTTCTGTGTTCAATGACATTGTTATTACCCCCTCATATTTATCTTTATAATTACGTATTAAATAGGCTTTTATAGCGCCTGCCTTATAATAGTTGATATTATGTTCAGCCTTTATCCTCATCATGATGGAATTGTATAGTGCTGTGGGATACATTGCACCTGTCAAAATAGCCCTCATTACCGATCCCGCCATTTGAGGTTGCGGAGTTTTGACTGTCGCCGTTTCAGGCACGGTTTCACTTAGAAGCTTCCAGAGTGGCACGAATTCAAAATCACTTTCGAACTGCTTTTCAATTTTCATATCTTCATAATGCTTTGCACTCTTTTGAATAAACCCTAAGAAGCTATCTCTAGCGAAGAATCGTACTGAAAGCCTAGAGGCATTTGGCGATAATCCTAAAGTGAAGAACTGAACATCTTTATCGAATCCCTCACCGAAATCCCTTATAGGCTCCCCATTAGAAATCTTATCAAATATTGATCTAACCTCTCTTATTGCTGCGGGATCCCTCTTTATGGGAGCACCTTCATCCGAACTAAATATTTCAGTTGGATCAGCAAATAAGGACATTGCTTCCCGATACTTATCTTCACTACTTTGTGCCCAAAAGACGACAGCTGCATCACCTACATAAATCTTATTCACATCGTCGGATAATAGATAATTCAGCGCCGTAGTATATGCGAATGCGCTTCTCTCACTTACTGGGGAATTAATTCCCTGAGCATCCTTATTACCGTATGACTCATATGCACTTTTGTTAAACGACACTATCGCCGCACCTGAAGATTGCGCACCTTTTACGCCCTTTATAGCTGGGTGAATGCGTGCAATAGGTCTTTCCTCCCCCGTAACCAGACATTGCATTATTTTAGCATCGCTACTACTTTCATAGTAGGAGTCCCACGCACTCTTAATCTCGTCATCTTCGTGGATATATCTGCCCCCATCGAGCTTAAAAACAATATTGACACCTTTAATTATATTCTCAAGATGTTCTTGGACAGCTGGATGTGTTTGTGCATTCTCAACATCCCACGAGTTTAAAAAGTTTAGTAGCGCCTGAGCATAATCATTCTTAACATTAAGCAATATACGATTATGTAAATCCTTAAAACTTTCAAAACATTGCTTGGCTCTTTTCGGATTACCTTTATTGTCTATACCTAATGTATAGCTTGAGTTATCACTTAAAAAATTGGACTTTATACCGCTGGTCTTAGGTACTCTCTCGGGTAATATCATAGCTTGAGGCCTATCGACAGTCTTCTTCCCACGCTTGACCGATATCGTTGTGGGGATAATCTCAAATAACTCCCCTTCTTTTGATATGTTGAGGGCGAAAGTTACATTGACCGAATTATAACCTACTTTTGGAATATTGCAGTTTGGATCCGCTAATAGGATCTCATAGTAATCTGCTAACGATTGTAATACCATCTTATCACCTCACTTTTTCTACATTTCTTAAATCGATAACGCCATCTTTCATTACTGCCCTGAAGAAAATTGGTCTGATGTCATTGGGGTCGCTATAATCCATATCGTACAACATGTAACCTAGGTCAACTTCTCCCTTGAGTTGCGACGGTGGAACTTCATCTTCTATCAAACGGAATGAAGCTGGGAATTCCCTACATCCAAAGTACGGCGTATGAAAGCATTGCCCTGAGCGCATTCTTCTAAGTGCAATATTATAATGCTTTTCAGGTGTATCGCCTTCCCCTGCCTTGTCCGTCATTTCAAAATGCGCCGTGATGATATACCTTACATCCCTTAATATTGTTGAAGCCCTCAACTGTCTGCTAACTTTCGTGTTGAGGTACGACGGCGCTGCCCACGAGGTGAGCATCATTTGCCTATCAGAAGAAAGAATTTTTTAATCC
>CALLQQ010000141.1 GCA_938014915.1 uncultured Clostridia bacterium | reverse complement strand
ACTTTTCATTTGCGAGCATAGTTTCTATTTCACTCTCGTAATATTGTTCCTGAAAATGCACGGCTTCTGCAATTTCAGTTTGGGTAAAGATTGTTCCTTCAGGTGCGGCTACAAGTTTATCTTCCACATCATTATGACGATGAACAATACCGATAACACGAGCAGTATATTCCTTTACGGGGTTAACTACACCAAGAAGATAAACATCTAATTCCTCGCCATCTCCACCTAAAACACCTGGAATGTATCCGTAATTGACAGGATAGATAAGATCTGCGTGTTTGGGGTGGGTGCTACCGATAGGTCGATCAATTTTAACTTTAACTGTTTTTCCAAGATAGTAATTGATAAGAGCTTTTCTTAAAGTATAAACAATAAAATCGTTCTTACCCTTCAAATATTGTTCTCTACCTTTATCAACAGGCGCCTCTGATGCAAGTAATATTTTCAAATCCTCGTACGCTTTAGCGACCGTTGGCGTCTTGTTGAGATAATCTCTAAAATTGATGTAGTTTATCCATTCCATACTATCAGCTAAAACAACATGAATGAAGTGCGTTTGCAGGTCGCCTGTGCCGTCATAATAGCTACCACAGGTAAAGAGAAGTTGGTCTTCTAAATTGGCATTAGGACGATAATAAAAACCATCATGATTTAATTCCGCTTCCAATGCAAGAACATCCTTGAAATCATCTACGGCAACCGCTATATCAATTATCGGCTTGGCTTTTATTGTGAGTATAGATGTACTGCCCACATGCTGAATATCTCTTGCGACAGCACCTAAAATCTTATGCAAACGGAAAATTGTTCTCTGTGCTTCAAGCTCCCATTCTTTTTCGTGGTTAAGTAGTTTTACTGTACCCCTTTTTAATCCAATCATTTTTCACTCTCCTCAAAAATCAATCTTAATTATTCCACCGCGTAGCCTAACTAACAATACAATATTTTCCGTTATGTTGATTAGCCTATTACACAACTTAATTATACCGACATCCAATCTACTCTCTCAACACCACTGATTCACAAAAACATCCAACCTGACTACTCGCAAACCCATGTTATCTAAATCGACCACTGGTCAATCACTGACATCTAAATCGCTCTGTCACAAGGAATTTTGCTTGTTTCGACTTCTTCCCACGAAGCAAAAATCAGAGAATTTTTAATCGGTGATTTTTATAGTGGAAACCCCGAAGAGCCCTTATATCAAGGCCTTTTTCAAACTTGATTTTTTGCCCGTGACATCAATACTACGCACTCAACGTGCCCGGTCCTTGGGAACATATCCACTGCTCTGCCTTTAATGGCGGTATATCCGCTATCCTGCAAAATTGCGATATCACGGGCGGCGGTGGCAGGATTGCACGATACCATCACTATCCTCGATGGCGCAAGCTGAACTACCGCATCCAGCGTTTTTTGATCGCACCCTTTTCTGGGCGGATCAAGCACAATCACATCGGGGGAGATTCCTTCTTCAATGAGGGCGCTCGCCGCGTGCGATGCATCGGCACATATGAAACGCGTGTTGCTAATACCGTTCGTTTGTGCGTTGCGCTTAGCATTCTCAATGGCAGCTGGCACAATCTCAATGCCTATAACTTCTTTCACTTGTGATGCTAGGCTGAGCCCTATCGTGCCTGCTCCGCAATACATATCAATAAGAGTTTCATCATTGCTCAAATTGGCATATTCCCCCACGATGCCATATAGCTTTTCCGCTTGAGCCGTGTTAATTTGATAAAATGAATGGGGCGAAAGTGTGATTATATTCCCACACATTGTATCTTTAATTGTGTCGTTACCCGCTAGTAAAATGTTCTGCTCTCCTAAAATAACATTCGTTCTATCAGGATTGAAATTCATCACGACACTTTTTATATTTTTGAATTCCTCGGTTAATGCGGTGGCTAGTCCCGATAGTTCATTCGCATTTTTCTTAAGAGTCACAAGACATACAGCAATTTCGCCACTATTATAGCCCTGCCTTATGAAAACATTTCTCAACATTCCGTTATGTTTTTCTTCATCATAGGGCTTAATTTCATGTTTCATTGCATAATCGGCTATGAATTCATTAATCCTTGCGAATTCCTCTGGGTGAAGCTTGCAATCAGTTACTGGAATAATTCTATGACTGCGCCTTGCGTAAAATCCGCTTACTATCTCGCCATTTTCGCTTCCAATTGCGTGGACTGCTTTGTTACGATAATGGTCGACATTATCGCAACCAACGATCGGTTCCAGCTCTATCGACACCTTGCCAATTCGCTCGAACGCATCACGAACTTCCCTATCCTTAACTTCTAACTCAGCATCATAATTTATATGGCGAAAGGCGCAGCCGCCGCATTTTGCAAAAACAGGGCAATCAGGCTCAATTCGTTTAGCAGACGGTATGAGCATCTTATTTATAATGCCGTAAGCATAGTTTTTTTGCACTTTTACAATTTTCACTTCTACGGTGTCGCCAATTGCGGTTAGCGGAACGAAAACTGCGAAACCTTCATAATGACCGACTCCGCTCCCCTGAGATGTTATATCAGTAATTTCAATAGTGATTAGTTGATTTTTCTTAACTACATTCTTTTTCAATTTTAAACAAATCCTCCGAATCTTTTGCCTATATCATTATAATATTCTACCATGTTTCCATCATTGTAACAAGTATTTTAATAGAAATCGCCTTTAATCTAACGAATTTGCGTCATAGTCATTGAACTTTCTATTTATTAGGTGTGTTTTTAATTTTTTAACTTCCTACATTGCATTTATGCCATATTTTCAGTATAATATTAGGT
>CALLQQ010000140.1 GCA_938014915.1 uncultured Clostridia bacterium | reverse complement strand
TGAGTGGTAATATAAAGGTGGTAATTAACATGAAGTTAATCAACATGAAGTTGATGAACGTGAACAAGTAAGATGTTAAGAGATAATAGTAGAATGTGGGGGAGAGTATGCATAAATTAAAAAGTGAAAAAGGTTCTTTTACAGTTGAGGCAACATTAACATTAACAATATTTATGTTTGCATTCCTTGCTATTGTCTCGCTCTCAACGGTTGCACGCATAGAAGGAATTACACAGTATGCAATTAACCAAACGGCAAAGGAAATATCACAATATTACTATATAGCGGATAAAGCCGGTCTTATAGATACGAAAGATGATAATAGTGATTTTGAAAAAGTTGACTCGCTGGTTAACGCTATATCAAGCCTAAGCGATGCTACACAAGACGGCGCTAAGGAAGTCAAGGGATCGTTGTCATCTAAAGATATCGAAGGCATACTTAACACATATGAAGATTTGCCCGGAACTGTCGAAAATGTGGAAAAGGCGGCAACAGAATTAAGCAACAGTATAGAGGCTATCATGGACGATCCAAAGACAGTCATAACAAGCTTAACATCTGCATTTGCGAAACAAGCAGCGAATGAAGCCATGACGAAAATAATTGCCCAACCATTATGTAAATCGTTAGTACCGAAGTATGTAACATCGGATAAAAATGCCGATTTATACCTTGAGAAGATGGGAGTAGTCGACGGTATCGATGGCATGGATTTCCGCTTGTCAAACTTTCTGAGTGATGGTAGGAGCATTAATGTTGTAGTTGTTTATGAGGTGGAGCTAAACGGCTTTGGTGTTTTTAATAGAACATTAGTAATAAAGCAGACTGCTAGCACTGCGGCTTGGGTAAAGGGCAAGCCGCTTAAAGAAGTTGCGCAGAGTAAGTCGATTTGGGACGAGTCCAATTTCGATAGAGGTGGGAAGATTGTTAAACAAATTAAGGATGATAAAAGTGGACAAGCAGTAAAAAAGGGCAACGGAATACATTTATACGATGAGTCGGCGAATACATTTACATTAATTCGATCCATTAATGTGTACAATAAAACATATTCATCTTTCGGTGTCGGGGATAATGTAAAAGAAAGTGATAATTTCAATTTAACAGAGTCAGCGATAAAGAGCCAAATAAGTGCCGATGCAAGGAAAATAAAATCAGATACAAAGAATGTGGGCAACAGTATAACAATGGAAGATGGAACTATCAAACAACTAGGAAATAAAAACGACAGAATACCTGTGTTGCTCGTTGTCCTACCTGAAGAAGTAGAAAAAAATCCTGAACATAAGGCGGTTATAGATAAAATCATCTCGGATATAGAAAAGGAAGATGGGGTTAAAGTTGAAATTACATATAGGGAAGAGGCATTAACGGATAACTTCTCACGGTAGCACGTAAATTTAAAAGCATAGAGTGACTAATTTAGTCCTACGAAATGATTATAAGGACGGATACCTCTTTTTAAGGAGTGACATAATTGACATATTTCATCAGCGCTGGATTGGCTATTATTTTTTCTTTCGCATTATCTATATATGACAAATACCATAAGGGGGAATCACTGAAAAGAAGCATACTTGATTTCTTCAAAACTAGCAAAAGATTATTATATATTTTAATGCCAGTCTACATATTAGCCTCAATCACTGGCAACTATCTTCACCTTAGAATAGGATTAGACTATATAACCTTTTTGAGATGGTTAGTATTAATTTATATGTTAATTTATATATCGATAATAGATTGTAAAGAAAGAATTATTCCTAATAAACTGCTATTGTTTTTGCTTGTGGTAAGAATAATTATATTAATTTACGAAGTAAGCCGGAACATATCACTATGGAAAATGGTGATATGGATACCGATATTAGGAATGTTAATAGGCGGTCTTACCATATTTTTAGGAATGTTAATTTCTCGTAAGGGAGTTGGCGGCGGTGATGTTAAAATGTATGCCATTATCGGGCTATATGTTGGGAGTTACTCTATTTTAGGGACTCTTTTTTATTCGTTTTTATTTTCAGCACTTTACGGGATATACTTACTGGTGTTTAAAAGGGCGAAAATTCGGGATTCGATACCTATGGCGCCCTTTGCTTTACTTGGTGTCATTACAAGCTATGGGATACTATATATAGGGGGATAGACTGTGAAATATAAGAAGAACGCTTACCTCATCTTAATAGTTTTAGTGTTTTTTTCGGCGATATCGTGGGTGGCAGTTTTCAATAATAAAGAAGCGCTGAACAAAGAATACGAGGAAACTTTAGAAAAGGCGATGGCGCTTGAAGAAAAGGGCATTTATATAGATGCGGTCGACCTATATCAAAAAGCGCATAGCATAAAGCCGAACGACTACGATATTGCTTTAAAGATAGTTAATTCTCAAATGGCGTTAAATGATGAAAATGGCTTTTTAAATGCGTGCGATAAAGCCATTCAAATCAATCCAACAGACGATGAAGTGTATTTGTTAAAAGCTAACTTCCTCATTGAAAAAAGAAGATATAAAGAGGCTATCTCCGTGCTGGATTCGGCATCAAAAGTAAAAGATATGGCGAAAATTAATGAAATTTTAGATGATATTAAATACGAGTATATCAATAAATACATACAATGCGACGAGATGAAAAATTGGTATGCGGTAGACAATTCGACATATTCAACTGTAAAGGTCGGCGATAAGTGGGGAGTTATTACATCGAGCGGGAATAGGGTTCTAGGGAGTAACTTCGATTATTTAGGGGGCTACTCAAAAGAGCAAGGAGTGATTCCGTGCATGAGCGACGGGGAGTATTACTACATCGATATTAACGGCAATAGGAAACTTGTCGGCGATGATGAATATCAACATCTAGGCACATTCGGTGAGGGTTATGCTGCCGCTCAAAAAGACAATAAGTACGGGTATATAGATAGGGATTTTAATGAATTTTCATTCGAATATGAATTCGCCGGCGGATTCGCCCACGGAATTGCAGCAGTTAAAAGCGGCGGCAAATGGGCGATAATTGATAAAAAATTTAAGACGGTTACGGACTTTATATATGATGAAATCCTAGTCGACGATTATGGATTCTGCTCCCGTTTCGGCGTCTTTTTCGCAAAGAAAGACGGCGAATATAGGCTTTATGACACCTCAGGGAGTGAAATTTCCACACGGGGCTATACCGATGCGAAAATTTTCACATCGGGGGAGCCAGCAGCCGTTAAAGTTGACGATAAATGGGGGTGGATCGATATAAATGGTGAGGAGTATATCGGTCCGCAATATGAAGATGCGCAGTCTTTTTCGCTTGGTTTAGCACCTGTATTAGTTGACGGGATTTGGGGCTATATTAATAAGGATAATAAGATTGTTATTGCTCCTGAATTCGAATTGGCACAGGCATTTTCTAATAAAGGGTCAGCTTATGTTAAGAATGAGGATAAATGGAGTCTAATATTATTATGCGAGTACGACAAATAATCTACAAGGTGGGGGAGTTCAATGACTTTTACTATTGAAAACAGTGGCACAAAAACATATTTAATACACGAGATAGACGACAAGGAAAAAATAGACAGTGTATGTATGGGAATGATAACGAACAATAATATCGAGGGAATAATACCGTTTATTTTTACCCAAATGGATAGTGCAGAATACCTAAAATATAACATTACATCAAAAATCACTCTAGCAAGATTCTTATCTAGCACCGTCACAAGAAAGCAGCTGTTAAATGTGATTTCGAGCATTGCCAATGCGATTATGAATATAGAGGATTATATGATTAACATGAATATGCTTCTACTTGATATGGAGCATATTTACATAAATATTGGTTCATATCATGCTGAAATAATACCGCTGCCTTTTGAAGTGATGAACGAATTCAGTTTATCGGACTTCTTCAAGCGCATTATGTCGAGCGCTCAATTCGATACGTCGGAAAATAGCGATTATGTTGGTAGGATTATCAGCTTCTTGAACAGTATTGGCACTTTCTCAATTGATGAGTTCTTAAAATTAATAAATGAATTGAAGAATGTAAATAATGTGCAGGCGCCACAAAATAAATTAAAGACGGACTATCCTAAAGCAATTCCTGAACCACAGATGCAACCAAAGGGACCGATACATAACCCACCGCCAATGGGAAACACATTCCCTCAAAAACAAGATCTTGCGGCTGGGCAACCGCAACAGCCTGCACCACCAAAGTTGGAAATGAACCAACCTGATATAGATAGAACGCAAAAGACTAAAAGGAAAGGAATTTTCTCAAGGAAGAAAGACGCAAAACCTAGCGAAGGGGCGCAGTCGACGCAATTCGCAGTTCCCGGAGTTCCAACTTCATTCCCGCAACCAATTCCAGCAAGCACAAATCCGACCAATATCGAGCCTAGCAAAACTAGTCAGCAGAATACCAATCCGCAAATGAGTAAAAAAGCGGTGAGTGATGGACTATCGTCGCAGAATAATCCAAGTCCGATGCCGCAGCAACATGTGAATCCGCCCATAGTGCAGGGGGCATCATTCGGTGAAACAACAGTGCTTAGCAGTGATGAAATCGGGGAAACGACAGTCCTTTCAGGAAATAGCAATTCACAATTGCAGAATCCGCATTTAATAAGGGAAAGAACAAAGCAGGTGATATTTATTAACAAACCTGTCCTTAGAATCGGTGCGGAGAAGAGTTATGCTGATTTTTATTTAGGTGATAATCCTGCCATAAGTAGAAGTCATGCGGATATATTAAAGCGTGAAGAAAAGTTCTATATTATCGATAATAATTCAACGAATCAAACCTATGTTGACGATAAAGTTATACCTCCAGGTACAGAGATTGAAATAATTCACGGAACAATAATAAAATTAGCTGATGAAAGGTTTGAATTTAATCTGTTTTAAAGCTATAATAGAAGATAGCTATATTAAAATCGTAGTGAAGATGGTGATTATATGGAGTTCCTAGTTTCGGCACAGAGTGACGTCGGTATAGTCAAAGTTACAAATCAAGACAGTTTATCTATTAAAACTGCTAGCACGCAGGTGGGGAAAATTGCATTCGCTGTACTATGCGACGGAATGGGCGGACTTCAAAAAGGCGAGGTTGCAAGTGCGACATTAGTAAAAGCTTTTTCCGACTGGTTTACCTATGATTTAAATGATATGATAATGAGCGGATTTAGCTCGGTGCGGTTGCAGCAAGCATGGAATGAAATTGTCACATATAATAACCAGAAAATTATGAATTACGGCAATAATCACAGTATACGCATGGGCACGACGGTCACTGCGATGCTGATTATATCGGGTAAATACTACATATTAAATATTGGCGACACCCGTGCGTATAAGATAGATAACAAGATTGATAAAATCACGCAGGATCAAACAGTAATAGCACGGGAAATTCTAAAAGGTAGTATTAGTGAAGAAGAGGCTAAGAGCGATCCTAGGCGGGGAATTCTGCTACAATGTGTTGGCGCATCGAATGTTATAGCGCCCGACTTCTTCAGCGGTGATGTCAAATCGAATGAAGTTTATATGCTATGTTCGGATGGATTTCGCCATGAAATAACTGAGGGCGAGATGTTCAATAACCTAAATCCACGTGTGGTAGAAAATACCTACATTATGGACGAGCGAATGAAGTATTTAATTGAGTTAAACAAACAACGACAGGAGAGGGACAATATATCAGTAATGCTTATAAAAACAATTTGAGGTGAATAGCGTGCTTGAGATAGGCTCATTAGTGGACGGCAAATATAAAGTGCTTAATATAATAGGACAAGGCGGTATGAGCGTTGTCTATCTTGCTATGAATGAAAAGGCCAATAAGCAATGGGCAATTAAGGAAGTAAGAAAAGACGGTATCAAGAACTTTGAACTTGTTAAGCAAGGATTAATTGTAGAAACCGATATGCTTAAAAAACTATCGCATCCTAACCTGCCGAGTATAATAGATGTCATTGATCAAGATGGAACCTTTTTAATAGTAATGGATTACATACAGGGGAATCCGCTTGATAAGACACTTGAGGAGGAGGGCGCCCAACCGCAAGAATTAGTTATCGAGTGGGCAAAGCAAATTTGCGATGTGCTGGAATACCTCCATTCTAGAACGCCGCCGATTATTTACCGTGATATGAAACCGGCGAATCTTATGTTAAAACCCGACGGCACAATTACTTTAATCGATTTTGGTACGGCGAGGGAATTCAAACATCAAAATCTTGCTGATACAACGTGTCTAGGGACTCAAGGGTATGCAGCGCCCGAGCAATTCGGCGGTATCGGTCAAACCGATGCGAGGACGGATATATACTGCCTAGGAACGACGTTATACCATCTAGTTACGGGGCATAATCCTAGCGAACCGCCATATGAGATGTATCCTATCGGTTATTGGAATTCATCTTTATCCGAGGGGCTTGAGAAAATTATCGAGAAATGCACGCAGCGCAATCCCGATGATAGGTATCAATCGTGTGCGGAATTGCTATATGCGCTTGAGCATTTTGAGGAAATTGATGATGTCTATAAGAAAAAACAAAAGAAAAGGTTAGCGATATTTTCGGTAACATTTTTATTAACGATCCTGTTTTTAACAACATCGGTATTGGCGCATTTTAATGCTCAGAAGGCGAAAATTGCTGATTATAATAGTAAAATAGAATTAGCTGAAAAAACTACCGATGAAAAAGCCAAAGAAGAATTATATATTGAGGCTATTAATATTAATCCGTCGGATAAGGCTGCTTATTTGGGGCTGATAAAAGATTATCTTGAAGATACTAACTTTTCACTTGATGAGGAAAGACAGATCGAATTGCTAAGAATATCGAATGCCAACAATTCGAGTAAGAAACTCATGGATCACCTAAAAAGCAATACCGACGATTATGCTGAGGTTTGCTTCGAACTTGGCACTGCATATTGGTATTATTATGAGAAGGAAGAAAGCCGCCAAACATCAGCAGTTGTGTGGTTTGCTGAAGTTGTGCAATATGAGAAAAACAATCAGATGAATAAGAATCGAGCAATGATCTTTAGGGATATAGGTACATTCCACAAAGATATTCGCCGATTACAGGACGAGGGGAATGACGCAGGTCACTATAAAACATATTGGGACAACCTAAAAAGACTAAAAGAAGTAAATGACGAAAGACCGGATAGAGAGGCTATCACAGTGCGGTTATATAAAGAAATTGTCAGCCAGACATATAATTATTGCAAGTATTATAGAGATGATGGAATTGAGAAAGATGAGATTACTTCCATGTTAGATAATATTGAAACTCACCTTATCGAAATGGATAGCACGCAGGAGAGAATCAAGCAAGAGGTTCAGGACTTGATACCTCTTATTAAAGATACTACCGCAATTGTAAATGCTACATATATGAGCGAATAGACGGGGGGAACTTTATGGATAGCCTATTTCAAACATACAGATTAGTGTCCTTAATATCGATTATTATCTGCATTATTTTCCTAATAATATCTTTCATTCTGTTCGTTAGGTTTAATATACCTAAGATAATTGGCAATATCACGGGCTTTACTGCTAAAAGGGCGGTAAAGCGAATGAGGGAAGAAAACAAAAATAGGGAAGTAAATGTGAATAAGGCAGTGCAATTTAACGAGCAAAAGGCAAAAACAACACAGAAGTTCAAACCGATCAATCATGTAAATATGACACCAGCCACCAATAATGGCAAGCAAATCGTAACGGCGAGGCTTGACAGCACTAGTTACAATGCCGCAAATGAACATGTGATGAAGCCGACATATGTAACAACTATTTTAGGGAATCCAAATCAGACGCATCAAACTACTGTCCTTAATGAAAACGATGGAAATGGGAATTTCATTATCGAACAGGATATCACCCTGATTTTTACCGACGAGATAATTTGCTAAAGGAGATGACGTTATGACAATTATAAGATGTAATTTTGAGAAAATCCTTGCGACAATTGTAGCGATTTCGTTGCTATTCACACTTGTTCCGATGACGACTTTAGACGTAAAGGCACAGATGGACGGCAGTTTTATCTTTACGGTGAATGACGAGCAGGGAGAGAGTGTCGAAGATGCCGCTATTTCCATTGAATTGAGCGATGGGGACGCCGAAACAATCCTAACCGACGGCGATGGCATAGCAGAATTCGATGGTCTGATGCCGAATACGCAGTATCCTTTCACGGTGGAAAAGGAAGGATATGATGAATTCAGCGGTGTGGTATCGACCGATGATGATGGTGCAGGTAATTATGACGTTATCTTAAATACAACAACTTCAACGCCGTTACCGATAGAGGGTATTATCACATTCGCAGGGGAAGGTATTGCCGGGGCGGAGATTCTCATTGTTGGCGAAGATGATGTAACTACATCCTCAGATGAGAATGGCGAATTCGCCATTCATGGGCTTGAAGACGGGAATTATACTGTAATCGTCGTAGCCGATGGGTATAAAGTCCGCCAATACGAGGTAGATTCTGCTCAGTGGAATGAAATCGAGCTAGAGCAAAAGGACGAGCAGGAGCCATTCGCATTTGAGCATGATAGCATTGATATCTACTTTGGGCAGAACCCGATACCGAATGAGCTAATCGGCGGATCGGGCGATGGTGAAATTACATATTATATCGAGAATGAAGAAGAAAATAAAGATGTTGCAATTATCGACCCCGCAACGGGAGCGGTTAGCATTATCGGAGTGGGCACGGTCAATATTATAGCGACTAAAGCGGGCGACGATAATTTCAACCGAGCGGTGGCAAGTTATACATTGAATGTGAAATTCCATGACTTCTGGCATGATTCGCTGTTTATTAACGGCAACGTGCAAAGACAGGAATGGTATACTGAAGATGTCATTATCTCAACGGACGATGATTATCTAATCTTTCACTATGACGATTCAACCGATGAAGAAGAATGGCTGAAAAGCCTCCCCCCCTTAACTGAAGAGGGTACGCATATCGAAAATATCACACTTCGCCGTGAAAGCGACAATGCAACTTCGGTTATGGAGGAGTTCCGTATAAATATTGATAAGACAAGCCCGAGCGATATTCAAGTTAATGTAGATGAATCGAGCCTTAATAAAAGTGATGGCAATGTAGATTATCACAATGGAGCGGCGACAATTTCTATCTCCGCCATTGATGAAATATCGGGCGTGAGAGAATTTATATTTAAGCATGGCGCCGATGAAAGAGTTATCAAGCCGACTGAAGTTGATGGCGATATGTATTCAGTAACTATCAAGACACTCCCTAACAATAGTGGCAGAATTTCCATAACTGCGGTTGACAATGCAGGGAATATAAGCGAGAAATATGAAAGTGATAGTGTAATTACTACCGATAATGTTAAACCAAAGTTAGAAGTCAAGCTTAATAGTGCGACGAGGAAAATCGGTGACAAATCCTATTATAATAAAGATATAGTAGTTGAAGTGAAAGTAACGGAAAAGAACTTCAACTGGAATGTCGTCGCAAAAATTTCACGGGATGGCGGAGCGACCGAATGGTGGAGAATCTACAACTGGGTCAATGATGGCGATGTATGGACGGGGTCTTTCACATTAACAGGCGACGCTGAATATTCAATTGAGATAGAATGTGAGGACGAATCGGGCAATAAGGCGCAGTCGTATAAGGGTGATGGGTTCATAATTGATACGATTCGCCCCGCAATAAACATTTCCTTTAGCGATAGCGGTATGAAAAATCATGAGAATGGTATAGCGTATTTTGGCAATGGCAGGAGGGCGACTATAACAATCCATGAGCGCAACTTCAATGCCGACGATGTGGAGATCGACATTACCGCCAAGAATTCATCGGGTGATGATATTGACTTCAAAGTACCAACTGGGTGGAAATCTAGCGGTGATACGCACACATTAACGATTAATTTTGATAAAGAAGCAAATTATCAGCTGGGCATTGACTATACGGATTTAGTCGGGAATAGTGCAAATAAATTGCCGAAAGAGATATTCACAGTTGATAAGGGTGCGCCTAAATTGAGTAGTGATGATATTGTTTTCCGCCATAAAAATAATGGCAAAATCGCAAAGTTCATCAACTTTATTTCGTTCGGCTATTTTAGCAAAGAAGCAATAGAAGTAACGATAACGGGGGCTGACGGGATTAGCGGAGTCGAGTCCATCACATATTATATTGTGGGGGAAGATGGCAGGACGAGGTTAACCGACGATGTATTCATCAAGAACAATCCTAAGAATAAGAGTAGCCAAGTAGTGAAATTTGAATTGAAACCTGACTTTAAAGGATATATTTTTGCAAAGGCACGTGACTACTCTTTGAATGAGAGCAAGTATGTTAAATCACGTGGGCTCATAATAGAAAGCAGTAAATCGCATAATTCTATCAAAGATGCAATAGTAATTTCACCGCATAAGAATGCGAATAAAAATGGCATTTACAATGACGATTTCATTGTAGACATAAAAGTGAAGGACGAAATTTCTGGAATTAATAGTATTCAGTATACTGTAGGCTCATCGGCAGAAGAAAAAATCGACTTCACTCAGAAGAGCGACATTACATATTCATGGTCGAAAAGTATTCGTGTGAATGCGAGCAAAAACAACAATAATAATGTTGTCATTAAGGTGAAGTATACGGACAATGCTGGATTTAGCAGTGAGGAAATTAAGACATATAAAATTGACGTGACGAGTCCCGTTATAGCGACGGAATTTAGCAGGGATATTAATGAGCAGGGCGGCTATATCAACTCTGATTTAGTGGCAACTCTATCAATAGAGGAACTGAACTTCAATGCTAAAGATGTAGAAATTCTCATCACAAAGGATGGAACACCAATTAAAGCTGGCAAGCTAAAGTGGACAAGCAGCGGCAACATACATTCGACGAAGATAAATTTCAACCAAGATGGCGAATACACATTAACCGCCAAATACACGGATCTAGCAGGCAACAGTGCAAATTATAAAAAGATAGATGAATTCACTATTGATAAGACGGCTCCGCAAATGCAAATCGAATATGATAACAACAATGTTAGCAATGGAAATTATTATAGTGATGCTAGGCGGGCGACAATTACAATTAACGAGCGCAATTTTGATAGCGATAATGTCATGATAACTATGACGGCTCAAGTTGATGGAAATGATATAGCGCCGCCGACCGTGAATGGCTGGTCAACTAATGGCGATGTGCATACGGCAACGATCGACTTCACGAATGATGCGCTCTATGAACTAGATATTTCGTTCATTGATATGGCGGGGAATGACGCTATTGATATACCGAGGCAGACGTTCTATGTTGATAGGACTGCGCCGACGCTAGAAATATCGGGAGTGAAAGACAGATCCGCCAATAATGATAGTGTTATTCCTGTAATTAGTTATTCGGACGTCAACCTTGATAATGAGGGCGTATCAATTTCGCTTGTAGGAGCAAATAGAGGGCAGGTCGACATAACAGGCACTTATACAGATGTTAAGAATGGTAGGATATTCACTTTCGCCGATTTTGAAAGAACGCAGGAAATTGACGATATATACACATTAACTGCGACTGTATCGGATAGAGCGGGGAACGAGGTTTCACAGAATATAACTTTTTCCGTCAATAGATTTGGCTCAACGTATGCAATCGGGGACAGCACAAAAGCTATCTTAGATCAGTATATTCAGAATGAGATTGAGCTAGAAATTACCGAGATAAATGTTGATAGCCTGGAGAAGTACAACCTAAAATATAGCCGTGACGGGGTAGTTTACGACCTAGTAGAGGGGGATGACTATACCGTATCACAATCGGGCGGAGATGGTCAGTGGAAAGAATACAACTACCGAATTTTTGCAAAGAACTTCTCCGATGAGGGCAACTACATAGTTACAATCTATTCCGAGGACAGGGCGCAGAATTTATCGGATAATAAAATTAAGAAGAAAGAAATTCGATTCAGCGTTGATAAAACTGCACCAATTTGCATTGCAACAGGTATAGAAAGTAATATGATTTATAGTGGCAATAATCAGCGACTAATGTTCAACATCAAGGATAATATCGCCACCGATAACGTCAAAGTAATGCTAGATGGCGAATTGCTTAAGGAATGGGAAGGTTCAAGTGTTATATCGTTGAAAGGCGATTTCGAGCTATTAATTTCTAGTGCGAATTACCGTCGTAATCTTGAGATAATCTATACGGATAAGGCGGGGAATACGGACACAACGAAGATTGAAAATTTCCTAATTTCAACGAACGCATTTATCCGATTCTACGAGAATAAGCCAGTTTTCATTGGCTCAATTGTTGGCACAATTTCATTTATAGTAGCCGTGACATTGATTATTTACAGAAGAAAAAAGATGTTAGACTAGAAGAAATCTAGATGAAAAAGCCCACCGTGGATCCACGGTGGGCTTTACTATCGTAACAATATCTAAATTAATTATTTAGAAAGTTCCCGTTCAATCGCTTTAATGGCGTTATTTGCATCACTTGAAGAAACAAGAACGGAAATATCTGTTTCGCTTGTAGTGATTAAAAGGCTGCGAATTCGTGCATTGTTAAGTCCGGCGAACACACCGGATGCGAATCCCGTCGACGTTATCATATCCGGCGAGCTAATCGTGATTTTCACATTAGAGCTGCTTACAAGAGGTGTGACTTGCTCATGCGATAACTTAATTTTTGCGATTATTGATAGGAGATTAGCAAGACTTGAATCGTCAAAAGTAAAAGCGAAACTTAGCAAATCACTCTTTGGTGGTGTCTGAGAAATCATGTCGATATTAACCCCGCCCAATGCTACTTCCTTAAAAATATCGGCAAGGAAGTCGCCACTATTTGCAATATCGTTGAACGTGACAATAGATACATTTTCAGTTGCCAATATGCTTATGTTCTTAGAATTCACTTTCACAATTTAGCCCCCCTAAATAACGAATGCTTACACTAAATCTTTCATTGCGTATAGACCTTTTTGCTTCCCATTTAAGAAAAGTGCCGCACTAACCGACCCAACGGCAAAAACTTCTTTAGACGCTGCCGAATGTGTGAGGGATATGACTTCATCCCTGCCAGCGAAGATAACTTCATGCTCGCCGACAATTGTTCCACCACGGATAGTGTGAATGCCAATTTCGTTCTTCCCTCTAGGCTGCCGTATTGAATGGCGGTCGTACATGAATTGATATTTATCGTCAAGCGCACTATTGATTTCATCGGCTATCATAATTGCAGTACCGCTCGGCGCATCAATTTTCTGATTATGATGTTTTTCAATAATTTCAATATCGAATTGGTCACCTAGCACATTGACGGCTTTTTTAGCAAGTTCGATTAACAAATTAATTCCCAGCGACATATTAAAAGTAAAAAATACCGGTATCTCCTGCGCTGCTGAATGAATCATAGAGATCTGCTCATCACAATATCCTGTTGTCGCTATAACGACGGGGACGCCGTTCATTTTAGCATAGGATAGCAGCGTTTCAAGGCTTGACGGATGAGAATAATCTATGATTACATCGGGCTTAATAGGCAGATCGAATGGACTTTCTACAATTTCAAAATCGGAGTAGGGTTCAGTATTGAAATCTATACCGCCGACGATTTTGCAATCATTCCTTTCAGCAACGCAGCTATGAATGACACGCCCCATCTTGCCATTTGCACCGTATATTGCAATGTTAATCATTGTTTCACTTCCTAATCTGTTTATATTAAATTGACTTTTTTCATCTCGGCTTTTAATTTATCAATTTGCACGTCGGTCATTCTGAGTAATGGCATGCGGCATTCACCGACATTTTTACCCATGATATTGAGTGCCTCTTTAACTGGAATCGGATTAACGTCCATGAATAAGGAATTGATGAAATTCATTAATTCTAGTTGTAATTGCTTACTCTTGTCAACTTTGCCATCGAAATATAACTGGCATATATCATGAGTTTGCTTTGGCATACAGTTAGCAAGCACGGATATAGTACCCTTACCCCCAAGTGATAGAATCGGCACGATTTGCTCATCTACCCCCGAATAAACATCGAGATTATCGCCACATTCGGCAATTACTTCCGCAATATGGCTTAGGTCGCCGCTAGCCTCTTTAGTTGCTACAATATTCGGGTGCTGGGATAATTTCTTATATGTATCCACAGCAATTGTCATACCCGTTCTACCGGGGACATTATATAGAATTGTCGGGATGCTAACACTATCGGCAATTGTTTCGAAGTGTTTAATTAGCCCTCTTTGTGATGTTTTATTATAATATGGAGTAACTACAAGGAGCGCATCGGCGCCCGCCTTATCCGCCTCCTGCGACATCATAACAGCATATGCGGTATCGTTGCTACCCGTGCCAGCTACAACGGGAACACGCTTATTCGTGCGTTCTACGGCGAATTTGATGCAATCAATATGTTCATCGTCGGTCATTGTAGTAGATTCGCCAGTAGTGCCGCAAATGATAATAGCATCGGCACTATTTTCGATTTGCCAGTCGATGAGTTCGCCCAGCTTATCGTAATTAATGCTCATATCAGGATTCATCGGTGTTACAATGGCAACACCTGCACCTGTAAAAACAGTATTCTTCATTACCTAACCTCCTAAAAAAACGTTCATGCTCAGTCCATGAAGCCCTGAGCGGCAAGTAGTTCCGCCATGAGCACAGCTCCACCAGCAGCACCCCTAATAGTATTATGCGACAAACACACGAACTTATAATCGTATTGGCTATCTTCCCTCAGCCTACCAATTGAAACTGCCATTCCATTTTCGGCATCACGGTCAAGTCTTGTTTGTGGGCGATTCTCCTCCTCAAAATAATGAAGGAATTTCTTCGGTGCGGATGGTAGGTTTAGCTTTTGTGGCTCACCAGCGAAATCCGCCCAACGTGATTTAATTTCATCTATTGACGGCTTTTTATCGAATGACACGAATACAGCAGCCATATGCCCATCAGCGGCGGGAACACGGATACATTGAGTTGTTATTGATGGTGCAGTCGCATCGACGATTTTATCCCCTTCGATAGTTCCCCATACTTTCAGCGGCTCAAGTTCACTCTTACTTTCTTCACCGCCGATGAATGGTATAACATTGTCGACCATTTCCGGCCATGTTTCAAATGTTTTGCCAGCGCCCGAAATAGCTTGATATGTGCAAGCAAGGACCTTGCTAACGCCGTAATCCATTAAAGGATGTAGAGCGGGTACGTAACTTTGTATCGAGCAGTTTGACTTAACTGCGATGAAGCCACGTTCAGTGCCGAGGCGCTCCCGTTGTGCGTGAATAATCTGCGAATGTTCGGGATTGATTTCAGGCACGATCATTGGAACGTCTTCGGTGCCCCTATGAGCGGAATTGTTTGAAATGACGGGACATTCGGCCTTTGCATATGCGTCCTCAAGTGCCTTAGTATCGTCCTTATTCATATCGACGGCACAGAATACGAAGTCGACTGATTTGGTGATTTTATCCATATCGGCAACGGCATCGTGAATTATAATATTTTCTAGCGCTTTTGGCATTGGTTTAGGCATTGCCCATCTATTGCCGACAGCATCTTTATAGCTTTTACCAGCGGAACGTGGTGATGCTGCAAGTGTAGTTACATTGAACCACGGGTGGTTTTCGAGTAAAATTGCAAATCTTTGACCTACCATTCCTGTTGCGCCGATAATGCCTACATTGAATTGTTTCATAGAAATCCTCCTAAAAAATAGTTTATAATCAGATATTGTTAAATATAAAAAGAAAAACTGGTTGAAAACCAGCTCGTCATAATATATAATAGAAGCATTGACACGAAAATTTTAGCGTGCCGATAGCTCTCCATCACATAGCATGATGACAATTGCACGCTTATTAAACGTACAATCAGGATAATGTTCGACCAATCATCACATATCCTTCGGCGTCGTTACCTTTTACTAATGCATCGTCGATATTGGTATCTAACATTAGCTACTTTTTAATGACGCTCCTCTACCTGATTTGTATAAATTTTATCATATTTTTAGCATGGTGTCAAGAAAAACTAATTGGAAGCAGTTGAAACATGAAAAGAAAAGATTTTCACTTCGATTTACCTGAGGAATTGATAGCACAATCGCCAATTTACCCACGAACAAACTCACGACTTATGAAATTAGATAGGGATAGTGGGGGGATTTCGCACACCTACTTTTATAATCTATGCAATTTACTTAAAAAAGGTGATTTACTCGTTCTAAATGATACACGTGTTCTTCCAGCGCGAATTTATGGGGAGAAGATCGGTTCAGGCATTACAATTGAGATTCTCCTGTTGGAAGAAAAAGAGAAAGATATATGGGAGATTCTTGTTAAGCCTGGCAGACGGGCAAAAGTGGGAACACAGATAATCTTCGGTGGTGGGATTTTAACGGCGCATATTATCGAAGTAACAGACGACGGCAACCGTATAGCTAAATTCTCCTATGAAGATAATGGAGATACTTTCTATGAAGTCCTTGATAAAGTGGGACAAGTCCCCTTGCCGCCATATATTGTAGAGAGCCTAGAAGATGATGAAAGATACCAGACGGTATATTCACGTGAGATTGGCTCATCAGCGGCGCCGACGGCTGGGCTGCATTTCACATTAGAAATGCTTGAGGAACTTCGGCAGATGGGGGTAGGGGTAGAATATGTGACGCTCCATGTCGGGCTAGGAACATTCCGACCTGTTAAAGTCGATGATATTAATCAGCACAAGATGCACTCAGAACATTATGTATTGCCGCAGCGTACAGCGGATATGATACGTAAAACTAAAGAAAAGGGCGGCAGGGTGATAGCAGTAGGAACAACGAGTTGCCGCACACTTGAGAGTGCGGCAGGCGATGGCATATCGGGCATTAATGCGAGCAGTGGCGATACGGATATTTTCATATATCCAGGATACGAATTCAAGGTGATTGACGGGCTAATTACAAACTTCCATTTGCCAGAGTCAACACTCATAATGTTAGTTAGCGCATTCGCAGGTTATAAAAATACTATGAATGCTTATAATGAAGCAATTAAAGAAAGATATAGATTCTTCAGTTTTGGCGATGCTATGATTATACTATAATAGAACCAAACTGATTACAGGAGGAAATAGATGTTCAAGCTAATTAAACAAGAGGGTAGAGCTAGACGGGGTGAAATGCATACCGTGCATGGATCGGCACAAACGCCCGCATTCATGAATGTAGCGACAAGTGCGGCAATTAAGGGCGGAATTTCATCAATTGACTTAAAAGAATTGAATTGCCAAATCGAGCTATGCAATACCTACCACCTACATTTGCGACCGGGCGACGATTTAATTCATGATATGGGCGGACTCCACAAGTTCATAAATTGGGATAGACCGATTTTAACGGATAGCGGCGGATTCCAAGTATTTTCACTTGCAAAATTGCGCCGCATTAAAGAAGAAGGCGTATATTTTAGTTCGCATATAGACGGGCGCAAGATTTTCATGGGGCCGGAAGAGAGTATGAGAATACAATCGAATTTGGCCTCAACGATAGCAATGGCATTTGACGAATGTGTTGAAATTCCAGCGACATATGAATACGCAAAAGCATCGTGCGAGAGAACGACAAGATGGCTAAAACGATGTATCGCCGAGATGAAAAAGCTCAATTCCCGCCCTGAAACGATTAATAAAAATCAGCTGCTATTTGGAATAAACCAAGGATGCACATTCGAGGATTTACGAATTGAGCATATGAAGCAAATCGCCGATCTTGACCTTGATGGATATTCAATTGGCGGTTTATCGGTTGGAGAACCACCATCGGAAATGTATAGGATAATTGAAGAAATTGATCCGTATATGCCGAAGGATAAAGTACGCTATCTAATGGGCGTTGGCACGCCGGAAAATATTATCGAAGGTGTATATAGGGGGGTGGATATTTTCGACTGTGTAATGCCGAGCAGAAATGCTAGGCATGGGACATTGTTCACGTGGGACGGCATCCTTAATGTAACGAATCTTAAATACGCAAGGGATGAACGCCCAATTGATGAGAATTGTGAATGCCCAACGTGTAAAAATCACTCAAGATCATATATCCGCCATTTGTTCAAGAGTGGTGAGATGCTTGCTTCTAGGCTTGCTGTGGCGCATAATCTTTATTTTTACAATACCTTAATGGAGAAAATCCGCGATGCGCTTGATGAAGATAGATTCGAGGAATTTAGGAATAAAAATTCCAAGCGTCTAGGTACAAGGATATAATTTTAATCGGTAGCATAGGTATTAGTACGAGATTAATTTAAAAAGGCAGGTAATATAATGGGACTAATTGAGCTTTTGCTTTTAGCATTAGCGCTTGCTATGGATGCATTCGCCGTGTCGGTAGCAAATGGAATGTGCATTAGGAGAATTAAAGCATCGGGAGCATTTGCTATGGCATTATCCTTTGGGATATTTCAGGGGCTAATGCCGATAGTCGGATTCCTATTAGGCAAGACATTCGCCTCATACATTGAACATATTGATCACTATATTGCATTCGTATTACTAGGTGCGATCGGCGGTAAGATGATATATGAAGCTATTAAGGAGATGAGGAATCCTGAAGAATACTGCGATAGAGATAAGATGACATTTGCAGGGTTGATGGTGCAATCTGTTGCGACTAGCATCGATGCATTAATTGTCGGTGTTACCTTTGCAGCAATCGGCGTCGGCATTATCGGCGCAGCCTCCATAATAGCGCTTATCACATTTCTATGTTGCTTTGCGGGAGTTTTTATCGGTAAAAGATGCGGTGATATGCTAAGCACGAGAGCAGAAATAGTCGGTGGTATCGTATTAGTGGGTATCGGGCTGAAAATATTTATTGAGCACATGTTCTTTTAATTTGTTATTTTGCTCTAGGGGGAGCGTTAGTATAAATATAAGGAGGATTTTCAATGGATTATAGCATTTTAGAGGTAGCAACTAGGCTGAAGGGATTACGTGAGAGTGCAATGATTTCCGAGGGGGACTTTGCCGATAGGCTTGGTATATCGGAGCAGGAATACATCTCATATGAAAGTGGGAAAATAGATTTCCCGCTGACGTTTCTCTATAAATGTGCGAGCGAATTCGGCGTAGATTTAATCGAATTGCTAACGGGGGTTACACCAAAATTAAAAAGTTACTCAATCATACGTAAGGGCAAGGGACTGGCAGTTGAACGTAGGGAAAGATTCGCATATCAGCATTTAGCATATCTATTCAAAGGGAGGAAAATGGAGCCGCTCATGGTGACGGCGCCGTATGAAGAAGATGCGCAAGATAAGCCGATTAGGCTATC
This sequence comes from uncultured Clostridia bacterium, assembly GCA_938014915.1. Lineage (GTDB taxonomy): Bacteria > Bacillota > Clostridia > Oscillospirales > Ruminococcaceae > JAAZLM01. The sequence continues at coordinate 1,967 of CALLQQ010000140.1, read as the reverse complement.
TACTCATGATGGACAAGAACTTGATTTTGTTATAAAAGGACAGCTCAAAGTTGTAATAGGGGATCGAACAGAAGTTCTAAAAGAGGGTGACGCAATTTATTATGATTCCAGCACGAAGCATGGAATGATAGCAACTGGCGGTGAGGATTGTGAATTCCTTGCTATATTAATCAAATAAGGTGGAGGACGACATAAAATGAAGGAATTTTATAAAAGATTTTGTAAAGAGGGATTCAACGATAATGGCACATTGAATCATTTTGAATTCGCACATGATGATGATTTCAATTTCAGCTATGATGTAATTGACGAAATAGCTAAACGTGAGCCGAATCGCCGTGCATTAGTATGGTGTAAGGTTGAGGGTGATGAAAAGCAATTCACATATGGTGAATTGAGCAAATATTCGAATATGGCGGCTAATCTGCTAGTATCTAAAGGAGTAAAAAAAGGTGATAAAGTTATGATAATCCTAAAGAGGCATTATCAATTCTGGTTCATCATATTAGCACTCCATAAGATTGGCGCAGTTGGTATTCCTGGTACAAATCTCCTAACGGGGAAAGACTTAGAATACCGCTTTGAAATGGCGAGTGTTAAACATATAATATCTACCGCATATAACGAAGTACCCGATCATGTTGAAGATGCTCTGAAGTCATATAAAGCGATAGAAAGCAAGATTATCGTCAATGGCGAACGTGACGGCTGGACGAATTTCGATAACGAACTTGAATCCTATTCAGACGAATTTGAACGTATGCCGACAAAAGCATCGGATGAAATGCTGCTATATTTCACATCTGGAACCACAGGCTACCCTAAAATGGTAGTGCATGATTTTAGCTATCCAATAGCGCATATCGTAACGGCAAAGCATTGGCAGAACGTCGCCCATGATGGACTGCATCTAACTATATCGGAAACAGGCTGGGCGAAGTCCGTATGGGGTAAATTATACGGGCAAATGCTGCTTGGCGCCGCTGTATTCGTATATGATTTCGATAAATTCATTCCTGCCGATATGCTCAGCGTGATTGAAAAGTATAAGGTGACATCGTTCTGCGCTCCACCGACGATGTATCGTTTCTTTATAAAAGAGGGGCTGGCCGATTACGATTTATCGAATTTAAAATATTCTACCATTGCCGGTGAAGCATTAAACCCTGAAGTCTACAATAGATGGTATGAATTCACAGGGCTGAAACTTATGGAGGCATTCGGTCAGACTGAAACAACAGTCCTAGTTGGGAATTTCACAGGTATGGAACCAAAGCCCGGCTCAATGGGCAAGCCCTCCCCGTTATATGATGTTGATATTGTCGATGAAGATGGCAATACCGTTCCAGCGGGGGAAGTTGGGGAAATTGTCATTCGCACAGATAGCAGGAATCAATCAGGAATGTTCGGTGGCTACTACCTTAATGAGGAATTGACTGATAAGATGTGGCATGACGGACTATATCATACTGGCGATACTGCGTGGTATGATGAAGACGGGTACTACTGGTATGTAGGGCGAACAGATGATTTAATAAAAGCATCGGGATACCGCATTGGACCATTCGAGATTGAGAGTGTATTGATAGAACATCCAGCAGTATTGGAATGTGCCGTTACTGGTGCGCCCGATCCGATTAGGGGACAAGTTGTAAAGGCGACGATCGTTCTATCTAAGGGCTATTCGGCGAGCGATGAAATGGTAAAGGAAATACAAAATCATGTTAAGCAGTCGACCGCACCATACAAATACCCACGAATTGTAGAATTCGTTGACGACCTTCCAAAGACAATTAGCGGCAAGATAAGGCGAGTTGAAATAAGAGGAGAAAATAAGTAAAGTATTTCCTCCGTACTGTAATTAATAAAATTACTAAAAAGAAAAATCCCCGATTGATTTCAATCGGGGATTTTTTTCTACATTAGTGGCGAGAATAATTTTATAACGGAACTCAACAACCGCACAG
>CALLQQ010000139.1 GCA_938014915.1 uncultured Clostridia bacterium | reverse complement strand
TATGGATAAAGTGGGGCGATATACACATAATAATATCACTAAAATTGTGGGGTGATATATTGGCTGAAAAAGGTGATAAATGCACTTGCAAGTGGGTGAAATGTAAAAGGCACGGAGATTGCACTTCGTGTATAGAACATCATAAAAAAAACGAAAAACATCCACTTCCTTTTTGCATGAAAGTAAAAGTCACCGCAAAAAAGAAAGTGGATAAAGAAAAGAACGAAAATAAATCTTAATATAAATACTTTAATGTCCAGTAAACATAATGAAAAAAGCAAGGGCGATGCCAGCTAAAAAGGCTATATTTGAGTGCTTCTTTGGATTCTCATTAGCCTCCGGCAATAGGTGCGATGCCGAAACATAAACTAGCACACCAGCAACAAATCCCAATGCTAATCCTAGTGATGGCTCGCTAATGCCGCTCACGAACGGATACGCAACGAATGCGCCGATCGGCGTCGTCAATCCTGCTACTAAAAAGGCATACAGCATCGCCTTTTTGCTGTTAATGCCACTTTTCATTAAGACGGTAAAGGTAATTACACCTTCAGCGAATTCATGAACTACTAATCCGATGCCCGTTAAAATCCCGACAAATGTACTCATGCTGAAAGTTACCGTATAGATAATACCATCCATCAATGAATGTATGAATATACCCTGAATGGCAGTGATGCCGAATGCAAGTTCTTTTTGGTTGGTTTTATATTTGATAAATTTATTGCTAAAGAACATGAAGATAAATCCTAATAAAGCGGCGAATCCTGCATTAGTATTTTTTTGCAACGCCTCAGGGAATGCCATTATTAATGGCGAAGAAATTAATATGCCGGCAGCGAAGCACATGAAGTATTCCTTCACCCTATCTGCCCATTCTTTATTTCTATATATTACCCATATTCCAATGCCGTTTACAAGCATGGCGCCTATGGCAAATATAGCTATCCAAGTGAATGTACTGAACTCTCTCAAAGCAATCGTTCTCCTTATTTTAAAATTAGTTGCTAGTTACCAATGTATTTTATTTCTCGCACTCATCATGATGTTGATGTTCATTGCATACTGAGCCTGTCGACTTTAATTCACCATTTAGGTATGACTGTGCTGCTGCTTTTGAATTTCCACTAGCACCAACTATTACTTCAATGCCTTTTTCATTGAAGATGTCGATAGCTCCGCCGCCCATTCCGCCAGAAATAATTACATTCACGCCCATATCGTTCAAAAAATTAGGTAGGAATCCAGGTTTATGACCAGGATTCGCCACGGAATTACTGTTGAAAACTTCTCCCCTTTGAGCTACATAAATGTTGAAATTCTCACAATGTCCGAAGTGCTCCGTCACCATATCTTTCTCACTAGCTACTGCAATTTTAATCATTACTTTTCCCCCATCTCTTCTAATACTTTTACAATTGAATTCAGCGAATCATTATCCATTAATTCTATCATTCCCTTATCGCAAGCAGCGGCTAATTTAGGGTCAATAGGCAGTTTCGCCAAAACTTCAAGATTATACTCATTAGCAGTGCTTTCATCATCATCATCGCCTAAATACATCAGTTCTTCTAATAACTCTTCATCTACGACCTCATATGCAAGCTCTAGAGCTTTATCTAAGGTTACCCCTTTGTTATTCTCTAAGATTTCATAAGAGAGCTCTACGACCCTTTCTAGCTCGTCTTCTTGTAGCTTTACAACCTTTAATACTTCGCTGTATGAAGCATAGAGAATAAATAAATGGTTGTTAATTAAGTCACCAATAATCTCTTCGGCATATTGAACAGTTTTTTCATCCTCTTTCGCTCCACTAA
>CALLQQ010000138.1 GCA_938014915.1 uncultured Clostridia bacterium | reverse complement strand
GGGAGAAACTTCGCGAATCAGCCCCCACCACCGATGCAGGGGAGGAATTTTGAAAATCAACCGCCACCACCAATGCAAGGTGGAGCATATGGACATCAGTATAATTATGCATACCGCAAACCTAGATCGTCGTATAATTTTACTAAATCTCAGGTAGTGTTTGCATGGTTATCACTACTTATAGGCTATCTTTTCGTTAAATTTATTATGGCTGGATATATCGGAATTTCAGCAACGATATTCGGCATTGTGTTCTTAGCCTTTTCAGTAAGTTACAATGCGGCAAAAGGCATTAACCAAAGTAGCAAAACAGTATTGCAACTGCTGATTTTAGTTGTCTTTAGCGCAGTGTTTGTATTAACATCGAACGACAGCATCAAAGCATGGAATTTGCTATTCTTATGGTGCGCCACACTCTATTGGTTATATACATCCGCACATAATAGGGAGAGCGAGCGCCTTGACAGGATGTTCTTCTTTGATATTATCAAGGCTATGTTTGTGATGCCTTTTTCGGCATATGGCGCCGCACCGAGTGCAGTATTTAAAGGTGTTAAGCAAACAAAATTCGGCAGGAAGTTCTGGCTATCACTTCTAGGGCTTGTAATGGCGATACCTGTTACTTGGATAGTTTCGCTCCTACTTGTCAATGCCGACCCGATATTTAAGCAGATATTTGAATTTATATTTAACGACTTTTTTAGGAATGTTGCAACTGCGCTGTTCCAAACCGTTGTCGGATTGCCGTTTGCGTTCTATATATTTGGTGCATTGTATGCAAATGGCGAGCATAAAAATAAGAATGTAATGACTAGTGCGGCGAATGAAGATACCATCCGTTCGTTCAGAATATGCCCGAATATAGTAGCATATTTCGCAATCGGTCCAGTATGTTTCATGTATTTTCTATACTTTATTTCACAGGCTGCATATTTCCTTTCAGCATTTTCAAACATTGTGCCGGAGAAATATAGCTATGCCCAATATGCTAGGCGAGGATTTTTTGAGTTGTGCATTGTCTGCGTGATAAATGTGATTATTATCTTCTTAATGGATCTGCTTATCGAGCGTGAAGACGGCAAAAGAGCAGGACTTCACAGATTCTACATCGGGTTTATTTCAGTATTAACATTAGTTATTATAGCGACGGCACTGCGCAAGATGGCGCTATATATTGGCGAATTTGGATTAACGCCGCTAAGAGTGTATTCTAGCTGGTTTATGATTTTGCTAGGTTTTGTATTCATCGCAATTACCATTCGCCAATTTGCAGTGAATTTTAATTGGATCGGCATGATTACCACCACTACCGTTATAATGTTCGGTATTCTCTGCTTTGGCGATGTTGACGGGCAAATTGCAAAATACAATGTCGAGATGTACCAGAGCGAAAGAAATGATGAAATCGACATCAACATGATATCGAGGAATTTATCGTTTTCAGCAGTAGAATATGTAGTCCCCCTATGCAATGATAAGGATCCGAAGGTTGCTGAAGATGCAAAAAGGTATATTGAAAGAAAAGAAAGAGAACTTGAAATAAATAACGATTGGCGGGATTTCGATTTTTCAAAATACCGTGCTAAAAAGGCAATAGCTGATTATAAGGAATAACTTCACCTATTAACGCAAATAGTATATTGCAATAAAATAGGGGAAGAAGTTATAATAGATGTAGTATTATTTTAAAAACTAAAATGGAGTATTAAATGAAAAATATTAGGGCAATAGCAGAAAAATTAAAGGCAAATATAGAAAAAGTAATCGTTGGCAAGAGTGACGAGATAGAACTAGTAATTCTATCTCTGCTATGCGGTGGGCACATTCTGCTTGAAGATGTCCCCGGAACGGGAAAAACCACTCTTGCTAGATCACTTGCAAAGTCTATCGAACTTGATTATAAGCGGATCCAATTTACGCCCGACCTCCTGCCGATGGACTTGACGGGAGTCAATTACTACAACCAAAAGGAGCAGGAATTCATATTCCGAAACGGACCCGTATTCACTAATATCTTGCTTGCTGATGAGATTAATCGTGCCACGCCACGTACGCAGTCAAGTCTCCTTGAATGTATGCAGGAGGGGCAGGTGAGTATTGACGGTGTGACGCATCGGCTAGAAAAGCCATTCGTAGTAATTGCAACGCAAAATCCTATCGAAACGCAGGGCACATTCCCACTACCGGAGGCGCAACTGGATAGATTCTTCATTATGCTATCGCTTGGCTATCCGCACACGAACGATGAGAAAGACCTCCTTGCAAAAGTTGAGGGAATTCACCCCATTGATAATATATCGAGCGTAATAAGCAAGGAACAATTGCTAGATGCACAGGCACAGGTTAAGACTGTAAAAGTCAGTGATGCAATTCGGCAATATATCGTTGATATTGTCAGTGCAACACGGGAGCATAGCGGTATTCGGCTTGGAGCAAGCCCGAGAGGGAGTATTGCATTAATGCAAGCATCGCAAGGGCTTGCGGCGATTAATGGGCGGGAATTTGTCCTACCCGATGATGTTAAGAAGATGAGCCGCCATGTATTATCACACAGGATTATATGCAGCGGATTTTCCACAAGACAGCAGAAAAACACCTCCGCCGATATTATTGCAGATATTCTAGATACCGTACCAGCACCGATTTAGGCGGATTATTATGATAGTAATTGCAGTAGTTATAATCCTGATAGCATTAGCTCTTGCGGAAGTTTTTCTATATCGTAAAAGGGGATTTAAAAGAATTGAATATAAGCTATCATTAAGCAGTGACGAAGTTAATGAAGGTGACGAAATCGAAATTATTGAGGAGATTTCTAACGGCAAGCTACTGCCGATTCCATGGTTCAAGACGGAGATAGTCACTTCACGATGGCTAAACTTTGCTGGTGCAAATGCACGAATCACAAACGATTCACGCTATGTGCCTAGCTTTTTTGTGCTTGGTGGATATGAGAAGATTATCCGCAGATGGCATGTTAAATGCACACGCAGAGGGGTATACCGTCTCGATAAGATTAATTTAATCATGTCGGATTTGTTCGGCATCGTCACACAGTCGAAATTAGCGCCCGTCAATGAGGAAGTTATCGTATTGCCGACGCCGATTAGGCTCGACGATTATGCAATATCACCGCAAATGCTAGGTGGCGAGATGGTAATACGCCGCCATATTATCGAAGATGTCTTTGAGCCGATCGGTATTCGTGAATATGTCGATGGCGATGCAATGGGGAAGATTCATTGGAAGGCAACCGCTAGTCATGGCGAATTGATGACTATAACGAATGAATATAATGTAGAAAACAGCATTACTACAATGCTTAATATGCAGTCGGGCGAATATGGAATAACATCGGCACAGGGCATTAAATCGCTAGAACTTGGCATAAAATGCGCAGTTGCAATTTTTCAAAAAGCCGAGGAAATAGCAATGCCATTCTCCCTACTAGCCAATACTAATATAGATGAAGAAAGTGATGAAATTTCATCACCGCTTAGCACGGGGAAAGAACATTACATCAACATAATGCGCACACTTGCTATGATAGAACCACATTCGACAATGAGGTTCAGCACATTCCTAAAAGGGAAATACCACTCCATTAATACGAGCGAGATTGCTATTATTACCGCATATGTTGATGAGGATATAATCAATTTTGTGCGTTATAAGAGCAGGAGCGGCATTAAGGTGACAGTATTTCTTACGGCGGTAATAACTGATGAAATACCGCCCGATGTGCCGACAGTTAACATTACTGACCGTATTGATGAAAACAGTTCTAATGAGCGGGGTGATGATATTGGCTAGGATTTTAAAGCAGATTTCCATACTTGCATTATTATCACTTGGACTACCATTCATTGTCTTTTTTGAAACGATTAGATATGGACGGCTGGATTTAATCCGCCTTTCAGTATATATATTGGCGATCCTAATTTCAGCATTTTTAGGACTGTTAATGCAAAGAGCCCTTTCCAAAGTTGATGGAATATCCACCGCCAAACGCAGGATTATTTTAGGAGCAGTGATGTTCGCACTTTTGCTAGTATTAGGATTTGCGTTGAGGCAATTCGGTGCATTATTTATTATTACGATGTCGCTAACATCAATGTATTCTTTTATCATAATTTCATGGAGTTACGGGCTAAATTATGGTGAAATTCTATCGAAGAAGATGCTCATTGTATTCCTTATTACCAATGTTTTCGGACTGATTATATCAAGATTAATCGGTGGAAGTAGCCTGAATTTGGCTGGTATAATCGTAATGCTAACCGAGATTGCAATTGTCGCACTTGCATATGCGATAGTAGCTAATCAGCAGAATATCGATTTTCAATTAAGCCGCAGAAATAATACGAATGAACAGCTACCGCCACGGATACGGCAATTTAATTTAATTCTAGTTTTTGCGGTAATTGCAATTGCAATTTTCAGCATTGTTCTAGTGCCGATTATCGTATATGCTATGCGGAGCATAATAAATTTAGGAATTCTAGGAATCCGTTCATTGCTTTCACTATTTATTGATACGGGCAATAGCGGCGAAATCGGGCAGGGGATTCAATTGCCACCGGGGCAGGGTCATGAGGATATATGGCAGAATCCAATTATTTATCTGCTGGAATTGATGGCTGTTTTCGGCATCTTGTATCTTATAATAAGATTTAGAAAGCAAATTATCGGCAAGATTCTAGAGGTAATAAAAAAGTTAATTGCATATATAAGCGATATTCTAAACCGTCAAATAAAAACTGAGAATAGCATTGCCGATAGATATTACTATGATGAAACGATTAAGATAGGAAAGAGCGAAGTGAGCGGTATTCGTCAGCAAAATGAGATGAAAATTTGGCGAAAGAAATACCGCAAATATAAGAAAGATGATAGCGGGGAGAAATTCCTTATCGGGTATCGGCTTATGCGTGAATATCATCTGATTACCTCTAAAACGTGGAGCGATTCCCGCCGCATTAAAGCCTCCGATACTCCGTATGAGGGACTAGCGAAGTTGAGCGAATTGCCGAAATATGATGAATTCGCCAATATTACCGATGGATATAGCTATCTTTATTATGGAGGAATCCCCCCAACAGATGAAGTTATCTTAGAATTGGATAGATACCTCCACCTAGCGTACAAAAATAAAATTTAGCGAAAAAATCAACCTCCACCTGAATTGGTGGAGGTTGAATGACGCTAAAATATAGCATTGCGCTAAAATATAGCGCTTAGTATTAGCAGCACTGTGCCGGGAATACCAAGAGTAAGAGCTACAACTGCGGTGAATAGATTAATCTGGATTGTTAATCCAAGCAGCGCACCAACATAACTAATTGCAAATAGTGATGCTGCACCACTGAACATACCAGTGAGAGCTCGCCGAATTGGCCTTTCACTCCTCCCATAATGAAACAGCATTACAATACCCGAGATAGCGCAGATTGCAATAAGAATATAGCCCCACATTAAATGTCACACCCTTAATTTTTGTACGGTTCACGGCATATACCAATTGATTTAGCTTGTCGGAGAAGATATCTATACCTTGCCTTGAGTGCCATCCCCTCGTACACAATTGCCTCAATTAAATCGGCATCACTGATTAGATTAAAATTATCTTCATTCTTTTTGATTTTATCGGATATAAGACGCAATGCATCGGTTATTTCCTGACTTTCGGCATCCCGTGCATCACATTCCTTATGCCTAACCGCAGTGGCAAATTCACGAACTTTACTTTTTACTATACCTTCCATAGAAGTTTCCTCCTTCGCACACCTTACCATATTTTATGTAGTAATTATGGTCAATTATTCATGTTATTATACATCTTATCCATTATATGCAAGATTAAATGCAGTTGTTTATGATTATACTAATTAATGATAGTGATAATTTGTAAGATATATAAGTTTTATTCAGGAGGACTAAGATGGAACAATGTAAATATGTTTATGAACGATATTGCCCAAATATAGGGGAGAATGTAATGGTTGAGGAAACTGTCGACAACATTTGCTGTCATCAAGATGAGTGTGTAAAAGAATCGGGCGGCTGTCAGAACGAAACATTTCTTGGCCAACAATAGAACAAAATTTACCATATTATATTAGTATATTCAGTTTAAATATATATATGCGTTTGCATTTGGGCGATAATGATGATATAATTTAAGCTAGGCAAATCGACACAAGTCGCTTAGTAGTAGCGTATTGAAAGGCTGATAGTACATGACAAAAGCAAAATCAAATTATGGAAATGAGAGTATTGTTTCTTTAAAAGGACCCGATAAGGTGAGAAAACGCCCATCGGTTATTTTTGGCTCAGATGGCATTGAAGGATGCCAGCATTCAATATTTGAGATTCTTTCCAACTCAATTGATGAGGCGAGGGAGGGGCATGGCGATAAAATTATCGTCACACGGTATAAAGATTTGTCCATTGAAATTGAGGACTTCGGTCGGGGAATTCCTGTTGATTATAATAATCGAGAAAAGAAATATAATTGGGAACTTGTATTCTGCAAGCTTTATGCTGGCGGTAAATATAATAACAATGACGGCAGTCATTATGAATATTCACTAGGACTTAATGGACTGGGATTATGTGCAACGCAATTTGCGTCCGAATATATGGAGGCAGAAATTCATAATGGCGGACATCGGTACAACCTCCGCTTCGAAAAAGGATTCAATGCTCAAAAGGACGGTAAAGGATTCGAGAAAAAGGCTATAAGAGGTAAGAAAACTGGTACTAGAATTAAGTGGAAACCTGACTTAGATGTATTTACGGATATAGAAGTATCGAAAGAATATTTTGAGGAAACTCTAAAAAGACAAGCTGTTGTCAATTCTGGATTGCTATTCATTTTTAGGTGGCAGAATGATGACGGTTCGTTCGAGGAGAGCGAATTCTTATATAAAGATGGGATCAAAGACTATCTTATGGAGATTGTCGGTGATAAAGGACTAACGACACCGCAGTTCTATCAAGCGCAGCGCACCGGTAGGGACCGCAAGGACAGGCCCGAATATCGGGTAAAGTTATCCGTAGCATTCTGCTTTTCAAATAGGGTGGAACGGACAGAATTCTACCATAATTCAAGCTATCTTGAATATGGAGGTTCGCCAGAAAGGGCGGTAAGACAAGCATTCGTATCCGAGATTGATAGTTATTTAAAGCAGGGGAATAAGTATCTAAAGGGCGAAAGTAAAATTACTTTTGCCGATGTTGACGACTGCCTAGTGCTAATTTCTTCATCGTTTTCAACGCAAACATCGTATGAGAACCAAACGAAGAAAGCAATTAACAATAAATTTATTTACGATGCGATGACTGCATGGTTAAAGCAGCAAATCGAAATTTATTTCATTGAAAATCCTGACGAAGCAACGAAAATTTGCGAATTAGTGCTTGTAAATAAGCGCAGCCGTGAAAATGCTGAGAAAACTCGCCTTAACATAAAAAAGAAGCTTGCAGGGACGATAGATATTTCTAACCGTGTGCAGAAATTCGTTGACTGCCGCTCAAAAGATCTATCCAAGCGGGAATTATTCATCGTTGAGGGGGATTCCGCATTGGGAGCGTGCAAACTATCGAGAGAGGCTGAATTCCAAGCGATTATACCCGTGCGTGGTAAAATCCTAAATTGCTTAAAGGCGGACTTCAACAGAATCTTCAAGAATGATATTATCACCGATATAATCAAGGTATTAGGATGCGGCGTAGAGGTTAAATCCAAGTCGAACAAGGATTTATCGAATTTCAATTTAGACGGGCTAAGATGGAATAAAGTCATTATTTGTACTGACGCAGACGTCGACGGATTCCAGATTCGAACACTTATATTAGCAATGTTATATCGCCTGACTCCAACTTTGATTGAGCAGGGGTATGTATATATTGCAGAATCGCCTCTCTATGAAATTAATACCAAGGATAGAGTGTATTTTGCCTATACGGAGGGCGAAAGAAATACTATTTTGAGCAAAATCGGTGAGCAAAAATACACAATACAACGATCAAAGGGACTGGGCGAGAACGATCCAGAAATGATGAATCTAACAACGATGAATCCCGACACAAGACGTCTAATAAAGGTAACACCCGACGATATTGAAAAGACTGCCGAAACATTCGATATGTTACTAGGCGATAATTTGCAAGGGCGCAAGGATTATATATCAGAGTTCGGTCACCTATATCTAAATACGGCCGATATATCGTAGGAGGAATTGACTAAATGGCGAAAAAATCAAAGAAAAAAGTGAATGCCCCCCTCGATGCGTATATAGAGGGATCGGGCATTGTAGCAGAGGAAAGTATTACTTTCACATTAGAGAAGAATTATATGCCCTATGCAATGAGCGTAATTGTATCGAGAGCATTGCCAGAGATAGATGGATTCAAACCATCGCACCGTAAGCTTTTATATACAATGTATAAAATGGGCCTATTGAATGGACCTAGAACGAAATCGGCAAATATTGTTGGGCAAACAATGCGGCTCAATCCGCATGGAGATGCAGCAATTTATGAAACAATGGTGAGATTGGCAAGAGGTAATGAGTCGCTATTACATCCGTATGTAGATTCAAAAGGTAACTTTGGTAAGGCATATTCAAGGGATATGGCATATGCAGCGTCCCGTTATACTGAGGCAAAGCTTGACCCAATTTGCAGTGAGCTTTTCCGTGATATTGATAAAGATACGGTTGATTTCATACCGAATTACGATAATACGACGACGGAGCCACTCCTATTGCCGACGACATTCCCGTCAATCCTAGTTAATGCGAATGTGGGAATTGCCGTATCAATGGCAAGTTCCGTGTGCCCGTTCAACTTAGCTGAAGTATGCGAAACAGCGATTGCATTGATGAAGAATCCCGACCACGATGCTATTACTACGCTCAAGGCACCGGATTTCCCCGGTGGTGGGTATATCCTCTATGACGAATCGGAACTGAAGAAAATTTATAAAACGGGCAGGGGTTCTGTTCGAGTTCGTGGACGTTATACTTATGATAAATCGGCGAATTGCATCGATATTACTGAAATTCCACCAACAACAACGGTGGAGGCTATAATGGATAAAATTGTTGAACATATAAAGGGCGGGCGAATTCGTGAAATATCCGATATGCGTGATGAAACTGACCTGTCCGGACTTAAACTAACCATTGATTTAAAACGTGGCGTTAATCCCGATAAATTAATGCAAAAGCTATATCGTTTAACGCCACTCCAAGATAATTATTCGTGCAATTTCAATATCTTAATCGATGGCACACCTAGAGTTATGGGAATATACGAAATTCTAGAGCAGTGGACAAATTTCAGAATTGAATGTGTTGAACGCAGGGTGAAATTCGACTTAGATAAAAAGAGTGAAAAGCTCCACTTACTGCGGGGATTGCAAAAAATCCTACTTGATATTGATAAGGCAATTAAAGTCGTGCGTGAAACAAAAGAGGAAAAAGAAGTGGTACCGAATTTGATGATCGAATTCGGCATTGATGAGATTCAGGCGGAATTCGTAGCTGAGATTCGCCTACGGCATCTTAACCGTGAATACATCTTAAAACGCACGAACGAGATAGACGATTTAGTCAAAGAAATCGCCGAGATGGAGGGCATCCTTGCAAGTAAAAGAAAAGTCAAGGCGATTATA
>CALLQQ010000137.1 GCA_938014915.1 uncultured Clostridia bacterium | reverse complement strand
CACCATGTGCATTCTGCACAATGACACTTCAAATCCTTGAAAAGCAGTGTTTATTATGTAGGATGCTCTTTCTCCGTCTTTTCGGCTAGCGGAGCGAATTTAAATTGCATATAAAAACCCCCATTATGGAAGAACCATAATGGGGGAATGTTTATTTTAGTCGCCGACGGCTATTGATTCGGGGAAAATCTTCGAACTATCTTCTTGTAGGTGCGATGTGTTGATATATCCTTGAATAACGGCGCCGTCTAGGACACTAATCGTGGAGGCATTTATATCGCCGATTATGACGGCATCACCGCCCAATTCCGCCTTGCCGCCAACTTCAATATTGCCTTTAATTTTACCGTTAATATCAGCATATTGGGCATTTATATTGCCCAGCAGGATAGTATCGTTATCCATATGTATCTGCCCTTTAGAAGAAACATTCCCCTGCATTGAGGATCCTTTCATGCTGGCATTGTTGCAAACAATATCCCCTACAACCTTACCGCTGACATCAATATTTTTAGTCGTGTTGACACTGCCCTTAACATTTCCCTCAAGATTCATATCGGCAAAGGAACTAATATTACCATCGATGACCGTATTACGTGATATTACAGTCACTTCGTACGAATCGCCGCCCCTATCAAAATCTTCATTCGGTGTTTCGATACTGGGCATCGTGTTATAATCTTGCTCATTTACCGTTTCGGATTCGGGGGAACTTGCCGTATTTGTAAAGCCCTGTGGCTTATCACTTTGAAGATAGCGATTAAGTTCAGGAACATCCTTACCGTCGTTTTCCGTGTCGTCACCGACAAGATTATCTTTTTTTAATAAATCTTTGACCGCCTTAGAGAAATTATTTTTAATACTCATATTTTTACCCCCTATGAATTAATCAACAACGCTGAAAGTTACGGGTCGTACATCATTATCAAGCCTGTCGAGCTTATAGCCCTCTTTTAAAAGCTTTGCAATTACACTATCTATAATATCCGGCGTATTCTTGCGTGGCGCACTATCGTGCATTAATACAATAGCACGATTATATCTTTGCACACCGTCCATAATTGTATTATACATTGCGCTCCAACTAGCGCCCGTCCAGTCTAGGCTATCTATATTCCAATCATAATAGCGAAAGCCGCGGCGGTTCATCTCCGCAATAATGTCCTTGTAAACAAGCTTGTTATATGAATTAACACTCCCACCCGGGAAGCGATAAATCGTCGGATAAACTCCCGTCGCATTATATATGATTTGATATGCCTTATCAAAATCTTCTAGGAAATCGGCGACACTATTATATATACTCTCATATTCATGCGAATACGAATGCACACCGATAGTATGCCCATCGTCATGAATTCGCTTTAACAGTCGCATAGATGAATCGCTATTACGTGGGCAGACGAAGAATGTCGCCTTAACATTATGGCGTGATAGAACATCGAGCAATTTATCGGTTACGGCCGATGGACCATCATCGAATGTTAGGTAGACGGTATCCCCATCATCACGATAATTCGGTGACGATACACTGTATAAATCGGGGTAGAGCTGAGCATTCTCCACAATTTGCGGGGGAACGTCATTCCCTCTTAAAAAGTCAGCAAGAAGAGCAGGATCATTCTCCCTAATCGTGTTAGAGAATTGGAGCCAATATTCCTTGTTTTCTTGCATATATAATAGGAGCTCGCCAGGCTGGTGCAATTTTTGATTCTCCGCACTTAAATCAGCAACTTGCTCCTTTAATAGCCGAATCTCCTTTTCGGCATTATTTACATCATGAAAAAGGATTATGCTAAGCACTGAGGGGAGAATTATCCCCAAAAGGATCGCTGAGATAACTAAATGTTTAAAAAACCTCACACTACCAAAATACATTGCAGTCCCCAATTTCTATTTAATATAAATATACACCTTCAATAATACAATACACCAAGGATATTGTCAAGCTATGTCGAAACATATCTTGACAGAGATGCGCCGCACGCACGCCAACTTTTTGTTGCACTATGTAATAAATTTTGTTATAATGAATGAGGAATTATAAAGGTGGCAAGTTAAGCGTGATTCCTACATGGTAATTGCCTCACTATTATATGAAGATAATCGGTGAATATTACATGCAGGATAAGATATAACTGAAATTTACCATAGCTTTTATGAGAAAAGCAAAGGTAGGATATAAAATTACTTTAATAAGGATGGAATTAATATGCCTGATAAAAAAGAGAAGTCAATGGAGAAGATAGTCGCACTTTGTAAGGGTAGGGGATTTGTCTATCCGGGGAGTGAAATTTACGGCGGGCTTGCCAACACATGGGACTACGGTCCATTAGGTGTAGAACTCAAGAATAATGTTAAGCGAGCATGGTGGAAGAAATTTATTCAAGAGAAAAGCTATAATGTCGGCATTGACAGTGCAATTCTTATGAATCCACAAACATGGGTTGCATCGGGGCATGTCGGCGGATTCTCCGACCCATTAATGGATTGTAGAAGTTGCAAGACACGTCATCGTGCGGACAAACTTATTGAAGATGCTACCGGC
Organism: uncultured Clostridia bacterium; assembly: GCA_938014915.1. GTDB lineage: Bacteria > Bacillota > Clostridia > Oscillospirales > Ruminococcaceae > JAAZLM01. Next base: position 8,884 of record CALLQQ010000137.1, on the reverse strand, counting down.
AGCGAGCCAAATGGCTGGAGCGATGAAAAGATGCAGGAATATATTGAGGAGAATAAAATTGCTTGTCCGTCCTGCGGTAAGCATGATTTCACCGATATTAGGAAGTTTAATTTAATGTTCAAAACATTCCAGGGCGTTACTGAAGACGCAAAGAATGAAATATATCTTCGCCCCGAAACGGCGCAAGGAATATTCGTAAACTTTGCGAATGTCCAGCGCACAACGAGGAAGAAACTCCCTTTCGGCATTGGTCAAATGGGCAAGTCTTTCAGGAATGAGATTACACCGGGCAACTTCACATTCCGCACACGTGAATTCGAGCAAATGGAACTTCAATTCTTTTGCAAGCCGGGAACGAATTTAGAATGGTTTGAATATTGGAAGAAGTTCTGCATTGACTGGATAATTTCCCTAGGCGTCAATGAGAAAAACCTCAAATTCCGTGACCATACACAGGAGGAGCTATCGCATTATTCAAAGGCGACAACGGATATAGAATTCTTATTCCCATTCGGCTGGGGCGAATTGTGGGGAATCGCCGATAGAGGGGATTACGATTTAACTCAACATATGGAACATAGCACAAAATCACTTGACTACTTTGATCAAGAGACGAATGAAAGATATGTCCCATGCGTAGTGGAACCATCACTCGGTACCGATAGAATGGTGCTTGCGTTCATGTGTGAAGCATATGATGAGGAAGTTCTTGAAGATGGCTCATCTAGGACGGTTATGAGATTGCACCCTGCACTAGCGCCGATTAAGGCGGCAATATTGCCACTATCTAAGAAGTTGAGTGAGCAGGCGGCAGGAATTGCCGACAATCTTGCAAAAAGCTTCAACATAGATTATGACGAATCGGGAGCGATCGGTAAGAGATACCGCAGACAGGACGAAATTGGCACGCCATTCTGCATAACATATGATTTCGATTCACAGGAAGACAATTGTGTTACCGTTCGTGAGAGGGATAGCATGGAGCAGGTGAGAATACCAATTTCAGAGCTTGAATCGTATATTGAGCAGAGAATAAAATTCTAAAAAATAATTAACCGCAACACGTTTTTTAATGCGTGGTGCGGTTATTTTTTACTCTAAAATGGATATGATAAATTTATAGTTAAAATTTAGATGGGAGAGAGCATATGTCTTTAATAAGCATAAGGGATGTCTATAAAATCTACAACCATGGTGAAAATGAAGTGCGGGCGTTAGACGGCATCAGCATTAAAATTAGCGATGGGGAATTCGTCGCCATTGTCGGCAGTAGCGGATCGGGGAAATCGACTTTAATGAATATGCTCGGCTGCCTCGATATACCGACTAGCGGAACATACGAATTAGGCGGTCAGGATACATCACGCTTATCCGACGATCAATTAAGTCATATCCGTAATCAGAGGATTGGTTTCATCTTTCAAGGATTCAATCTTATTAATACGCTCAATGCTGAGGAGAATGTCGAATTGCCGTTAATATATCGCAGAATGGCGAAAATTAGCAGACGTGATGCGGCGAAAAAGGCACTCCAGATGGTGGGGCTCGGCGATAGAATGCGCCATAAGCCAAGCGAAATGTCGGGCGGGCAACAGCAAAGGGTAGCAATAGCGAGGGCGATAGCAGCGCAGCCCGATATTATACTTGCCGACGAGCCAACGGGGAATCTTGATTCCCGCTCCGGCGCCGATGTCATGGAAATCTTGATGAATCTTAATAAAGGGGGCAAGACAATCCTATTAATCACCCACGATGAAGGCATTGCCGCATTAGCACATAGAAGAATAAAAATTGCCGATGGCAGAGTAGAATGTGAATACTGAACTTCCGCAAAAAAATCCCACCTTATAAGGTGGGATTTAAAGCAAGATTAATGCTTATGCGTTATCAACACTGTTCATATGGGAGATAAGATCGAGGATTTTGTTTGAATAACCCCACTCATTATCATACCATGCAACAAGCTTGAAGAATGTGTCGTTAAGAGCGATACCAGCATTAGCATCAAAGATTGATGTTCTAGGATCTGTGTAGAAATCACTTGAAACAACGGCATCTTCTGTATAGCCGAGGATTCCAGCCATTTCGCCCTCACTAGCTTCCTTAATCTTAGCACAAATTTCTTCATAAGTTGCAGGCTTCTCTAACTTTACAGTTAGGTCGACAACAGAAACGTTAAGAGTTGGTACTCTAAATGCCATTCCTGTTAGCTTGCCTTTAACTTCAGGTAGAACAAGTGCGCATGCCTTAGCAGCACCGGTTGATGATGGGATAATGTTGCCAGCGGCAGCACGTCCACCACGCCAATCCTTCATTGAAGGACCGTCAACAGTCTTTTGTGTTGCAGTTGTAGCATGAACTGTCGTCATTAGTCCTTCAGCAATGCCGAAGTTATCGCTAATTACCTTTGTTAATGGTGCTAGACAGTTAGTTGTACAAGAAGCATTTGAAACAACGTCCATATCTTTCTTGTAATTCTTGTGGTTTACACCGCATACGAAAGTTGGAGTTTCAGCATCCTTTGCAGGAGCAGAGATAACAACTTTCTTAGCGCCAGCTTTAAGGTGAGCGCCGCATTTCTCAGTTGTTGTGAAAACACCGGTTGATTCAACGATATAATCTGCGCCAGCGTCACCCCAAGGAATATCCTCAGGCTTCATTTCGCCGAATACATTGACTTGCTTGCCGTTAACAACAAGCTTACCGTCAATTGCTTCAACAGTTCCATCGAATCTGCCATGTACGGTATCGTACTTGGTCATATAAACCATGTAATCAAGATCAATGAATGGGTCGTTAATCCCCACAACTTCGAATACTTCTGGTTGATTCATAGCAGCACGGAAAACAAGTCTTCCAATTCTGCCGAATCCGTTAATACCAATTTTAATTGCCATTATGCATAGACCTCCTATTTTTATTCTAACTCTATTTTATAACATTCTAGAAGAATTATCAAGTAGTTTGATAAATTTTTATCGATTGTTTTTATCTATGCGTAAATCGTATCAGAGAATTCGACAAAAATTAGGCTATTAACACTAAAAAGAATAACAGAAATTGTTTAACATGCACAATGCAGAGCCGTTGGAAACGTTTAAAGTTAGAGTAATGCCGTTTTTAGTCAAGGAACACTATTTTTTATTTACATTTATATAAGAAAAGGTTATAATAGCTTTAGATTTAATGCTAGAATTTCAGTTGTATGGAGGTAGAACATGGAGGATATAATAGCTTTCTTAGAGAGCTTTTATAATAAAAGTCGTGCGAATGTATCCTTATATGATAAAAACAGAAAAATCCTGTGGAGCAAATATGCGAAGGAAGAGGGCTTTTTCCCTGATAGCTTGGACGAAATAACAACTACCGAGGAATTGAATGCGGCGGGGGATACATTAACCCTAATTCTAGGTGGGGAGGTCATGACGATAAAGACATTCCCACATAAAACGAATGAAGGGGAATCGTTCTATTTATGCGAGGCACTTTTATTTAAAGACTTCTTAGAAGAATACTACCCATTGGTATCACGTGGACTTACAAAGACTTCGTCGGTATTCCGTCAGCAGATTTTCGGTGTGATAAATCTAGCATCGTCACTATATGCATCATGCGAAAAAACCGAGATGTATGAAGAAATTTCGAAGCTCAATTCGCAAATAGGGAATTGCTACCTTATGTTAAAGCAACTTATGAATATATCGGAGATTACAAAATTCAGCAAGGGCAATTTGAATCCGAAGCTTGTTGATATAGCGAAGTTAACCGAAGATATTGCAAATACGTGCAATACATTAATTCGTGGAACAAGCAAGAAAATCGTATTTGAATCGACGGACGAGGACACGATAACATCAATTGATGATGAAAGATTCGTTGTAGCACTTATGAACGTTATATCGAATTCACTTGCTTATAGCGCAAAGAATGCTGTTGTTCAAATTAGCGTTAGGCGGATAAAAGATGCGATCTCCATTACAGTAACCGATAATGGTTACGGGATAGACAACGATATACTTGAGAAAGTATTCATGCCATTCTTCTCCGTATCTCAGGAAAAGGTGATTAGCGATAATTTGGGGCTGGGATTGTTCATTGCAAAGAATTTCACCGAACATTCCGGTGGGAATATCATTTTATCGTCGAAACTTAACGAGGGGACAAGCGTCACGATGACTTTCCCAGTTAGGACGGGTGATAGCAGTGCGTTATACCTTGAGTCAAAGACGGCAGAATATGTTACGAATCGCTATTCGCCGATATATCTAGCACTATCAGATGTGTGCGACTTAAATTTCTGCCCGTAAAGAAGAAAATACTATGTAATAAAAGCTGGATTTGCATAATTTAATTTATTTTTATGCTGTTTGAACCTTGCTTTTTTCGATTAAAAATAGTACAATGAATTATGTTGTGTTTTTTAGCATGCGTGTGTCGAATATTGAGATGCACTTTTTTTATGTAAAAGAGTGAATTTTAAAGATTGGCACATTGGCTATTAAGCGATTAATTATACCGAAAGGATTGTTTAAACGATGTCTGTCAAGTATATTTTCGTCACGGGGGGAGTTGTATCGGGGCTCGGAAAAGGGATAACAGCCGCATCACTTGGACGACTCTTAAAAGATAGAGGTTATAGGGTAACAATACAAAAATTCGACCCTTATATTAATGTGGACCCCGGAACGATGAGCCCATATCAACATGGGGAGGTTTTTGTCACCGATGATGGAGCGGAAACAGACCTTGATATAGGGCATTATGAGAGATTTATCGATGAAAACCTATCAATAGATTCAAATATTACAACGGGCAGAATATACTGGACAGTATTGAATAAAGAGAGAAATGGCGAGTATGACGGCGGAACGGTGCAGGTTATACCGCATATTACTAATGAGATTAAAGAGAGAATATATCGTGTCGGCGACAAGGAACATACTGATGTCGTCATAACGGAAATTGGCGGAACAGTCGGCGATATTGAAAGTACGCCTTTTTTAGAGGCTATTCGTCAAGTGTCGACCGAGATGGGCAGGGACAATACTCTATATATCCATGTCACATTAATACCATTCATCACCGGCTCAAATGAACTGAAGTCGAAGCCGACCCAACATTCGGTAAAGGAACTTCTCTCACTTGGTATACAGCCGAATATTATCGTATGCCGCAGCTCACTGGATTTGCCAGAGAGTATGACGTCTAAAATTGCACTATTTTGCAATGTGCGTGAGGACGACGTAATTCAGAATCTTACTGCGCCATCACTATACGATGTTCCTTTAATGCTTGAGGAGGAGGGACTTGCCGCTGCTGCTTGTCGCCATCTAAAGCTTGAAAATCGTGAACCTGATTTAACCGAATGGATAGCACTATGCAATAGGCAGCGCAACGCAACGAAGAAAGTTACAATAGGGCTTGTGGGTAAATATGTTGCCCTTCCCGATGCTTATCTTTCTGCTGCTGAGGCATTAAGGCATGGTGGAATTGCCCATGGCGGCGATGTTGAAGTTAAGTGGATAGATTCCGAGTGCGTCAACGAGGACAATGCAGCAGAACATCTAGCCGATTGTGACGGCATCGTCGTACCGGGAGGATTTGGCGATAGGGGCATCGAGGGTAAAATTGTCGCGGCAAGATATGCACGGGAGAATAATGTTCCCTATTTCGGCATTTGTCTAGGAATGCAGGTTGCGGTAATTGATATTGCGAGGAATGTTCTTGGGCTAAAAGATGCAAATTCAATCGAATTTGCTCAGACGGATCACCCCGTTATCGATATTATGCCGGGGAGGGAATTGACCGAGGACGGATTCAATTCCATGAGGCTTGGGCTCCACCCTTGCGAATTAGCCGAGGGCTCACGTGTGCGTGGAATATATGGGGATTCCCTCATTCATGAAAGGCACAGACATAGATATGAATTGAACAATGATTATAGAGATGATTTAATAGCGGCGGGACTGGAAGTATCGGGAACATCGCCCGATGCGACACTTGTAGAAGTAGTGGAGTTAAGAGAACATCCGTGGTTCATCGGAGTGCAATTCCACCCAGAATTTAAATCAAGACCGAACAGGCCGCATCCGCTTTTTGCCGATTTTGTAAGAGCGGCAATTGATAAAAGATATAATGCATAATGCGAATTCCCTCACTGAATTTTAGTGGGGGAATTCGTTTAGTTAAGTAAAAATGAATTCTGCGATGAAATTACAGGGAATTTAAGGGGAGATAATGTTCCCGATAACAGAATACTGTTGTTATGTAACAGTATATTATGAGAATTCATAAAAAAATTATAGTATAATTGCATTAAGAGGAATTTCATATACGGCGAGCTATGAGAAAATTTAAGAGATTACTCATAACAAGCGCCAAAATTTGCACATTTTGCCTTGACTTATTTGTAGTTTTCATATAATATGAGTTGTAAGTTAAAAGAGTAGTTTTAGCTAACTTTTAAGTAAAAGTATCAAAGTGAACAATATTGAAATTGAAGGGAGCAGATGTTATGGGAATTAAGTTTGATGAGGGCAAAAGAATCTTCAAGCTGGACGCGAAGGACACGTCGTATCTATTCCATGTGACGGATTCGAATCATCTTTTGCATATGTATTATGGTAAATATGTTGAGGATACGGATCTATATTATTTATTGAGGCTAGGTGACGAGAAATTCGTTCCCGCAGTACATGATGCGATGGGACCGCATTCCTTTGATTGCGCACCGCTTGAGTATTCAACAAGCGGAGTTGCGGATTTTCGTGAGCCATGTCTGCAAGTGATGGACAAAAAGGGCATGAGCGCTTGTGAAATCGAATACACTTCACATAAAATCTATGACGGCAAGCCGAAAATTACGGGACTGCCAGCGACATTCGCAAATAAAGATAGCGATTGCCAAACACTTGAGCTTAATTGCATCGATAAGCATCTTAATCTTGAAGTAGTATTAATTTACACCGTATTTAATGAGCTTGATGTTATTACGAGGAGTGTCCGCCTGAAGAATGCTAGTGATGACGTTGTTCATATCCGCAGGGTACTATCAACTTGCATTGATTTCGATACTGCCGATATGGATATGATTACATTGCAGGGAACATGGGCGAGGGAAAGGCATGTTCAGCGTGGTAAACTCCGCTATGGTAAGCAAAGTGTCGATTCGATCCGTGGCGCATCGAGCCATTCGCTCAATCCATTCGTAGCATTAGTTACGCCCGATGCAACGGAAGATGTTGGTGAGGCATACGGATTCAGCTTAATTTATTCGGGCAGCTTCCTAGCACTTGCGGAGGGAACACAATACGAAAAAGCACGTTTTGTAATGGGGCTCAATCCTTATGATTTTGACTGGAAGCTAGACCCCGGAGCCGAATTCGAAGCGCCAGAAGTAGTAATGGTATATTCCGATGAGGGAATCGGCAAGATGTCGAGAACATTCCATGATTTATATAGAAATCATCTTATTAGAGGTAAATATAAGGATGTTCGCAGACCAATCCTAATCAATAATTGGGAAGCAACATACTTTAATTTTGATACTGAGAAGTTAATCGATATCGCTAGAGAATCCGCAGACCTAGGCATTGAAATGCTTGTAATGGACGATGGTTGGTTCGGCAAGAGAGACGACGACACAACAGGACTTGGCGATTGGGTAGTTAATGAGAATAAAATCAAGGGCGGACTGAAGAACCTTGTTGAAGAAGTCAATAAATTAGGGCTTAAGTTCGGAATATGGTTTGAGCCTGAAATGGTCTCACCCGATTCCGATCTATATCGAGCGCATCCTGATTGGTGTATTCACGTCGACGGGAGGAAGCGCACAACGGCACGTTCACAACTTGTGCTTGATATGTCAAGGCAGGATGTGCGTGACCATGTATACGGGCAGATGAAAGAGATCCTGTCATCAGCGAACATTGAATATGTTAAATGGGATATGAACCGCCAAATCACCGAGATGGGGAACGAAATTCTACCGGCGGATCAGCAAAGGGAGCTATGGCATAGATATATGCTAGGTGTCTATGATATGCTTGAAAAGCTTATCACCGACTTCCCACATATACTTCTTGAAACTTGCGCAGGTGGCGGCGGACGATTCGACGCTGGAATGTTATATTATTCACCACAAATTTGGACATCCGATGATTCCGATGCGATTGAGCGCTTAAAGATTCAACATGGTACATCACTTGTATATCCTGTATCAACAATGGGTGCCCATGTTAGCGATTCGCCTAACCATATAGTAGGAAGAAAAACACCATTCAAGACAAGAGGACATGTTGCAATGGTGGGCACATTCGGATACGAGCTTGATGTAACTAAGCTATCGGAAGATGATAAGAATGACATTAGGGAACAGATTATCGAGTTTAACAAGTATAATAAGCTTGTCAGAACGGGGGACTACTACCGTATTGGCGATCCGTTTGCAAATAGCAGATTCGATTCATGGATGTTTGTAGCTAAAGATAAGTCCGAGGCATTAGTTGAATATATTCAAGTGTTAAAGGTACCGTCATTATTCGAGCACCGCATTAGGTTAAAAGGACTTGATGCTAAGGCGAAGTATAGGGATGAAGAAACGGGACAAATTTACGGCGGGGATACATTGATGAATGCAGGTATCCTAATACCGAAATTACACGGCGATTTCCAGAGCCATATTATCCACCTAATAAAAATGTAAAAGTAATATAAAGTAATATAAAAAGTAATAATATACAGAGGAGTTAATTAAATGAGTAAATACCCATTTTTGAACCCGCAACTAGATTTAGATGAGAGAATTAACGATTTACTTTCAAGACTAACTCTAGAAGAAAAGGTCTCGCAAATGCCGACTAGAACGGCGGCTATACGACGTATT
>CALLQQ010000136.1 GCA_938014915.1 uncultured Clostridia bacterium | reverse complement strand
GTTACTGTCGGCTCAAAGTAAAACGACATTCGACTAGTCGATAGCTTTATATATGGATTTGGCTTTATAATTTTACTGAAAATATCATGTAACTTATTATCGGTGATATCGTCACTCTTGGCTATGCTTCTAATAGCTTTAGCCTTACTAATATCAATGCGTGCATCTACTTTTGTCGATACATAATCATAAACAATCCATTGTTCTTCATCGGGCAGATAACTTAATTCTACCCCTGCCATAACCGGCATATCCCCATCATCTATCATAGTGATGAAGTCCGGAATTAAATAAGTCAGTCTAATATATCTTTGAATTTGCCGTCTACTTTCATCGTTAGACTCTGCGACTTCTATCAAGGTGCGACAATTTGTCGCACCTTGTCTTTCGATAGCTTCTAATTGCATTCCATAAGCAAAAGCCTTTTCACTTGGCAACAATGCTTGACGCTGATTAAGATTTGTGTTGACAAGTATCAAATTAGCTTCATTGTCATTTACATCTTTGACTATGCAAGGTACAGTATCAAGCTTTGCTATCTTAGCGGCACTTACTCTGTTGTGCCCTGCAAGGATTTGATATGCGCCATTAAGCTCCCTAACGATTACAGGTGATATAATGCCATTCATGGCAATATCATCTGCTAGTTCTAATAACTTATCATGAGTATATGGTCTAAACGGTTGATTTGGATAAGGCTTCAATTCACCTATCGGTAACTGCTGTATATCTTTCTTCCCGCCGCCCATTAGTTCAGCAAATGCTGTATTAGGTGCGGAAGCTGTCATATTATTAAAATCTATCTTCATTTTAGCACCTCTCTAATAGTTCTTTTGCCACATCTTCATATTGTCTGCCTAATTTACTGCTACTTATACTAACAAGGCTTTTCTGAATATAGGAACTATTCGATGCTTGAACGGATTTACTAATATGCGATTCAAAGACTTTATCACCGTATGTATCACGCAGTGTTTTCTCAACCGCCTTACTCATGTTTGTCCTATCCGCCATTGTGATTAATATGCCCTCTAATTCTAGCTTAGGATTAATGTTAGCTTTTATCTGATGATAAGCATTCATTACTAGTTGCATTCCATCAAGTGCGAGCTTTTGAGCTTGTACGGGAATTAGCAACCTATCCGCCGCACTCAGCGCATTAACGAATAGTATACCGAGTGAGGGCAAGCAATCGACAATGATATAATCATACGACTTTGCTACCTCTTTTGTCAATATTCTTCGAAGCACCGTTTCCCGGCTAAAAGCCGTAACAAGAAAAAACTCCGCCGCACTGAGTGTCAGTGTAGACGGAATATAATCTATATTTTCATTTTCACTTGTTCTGATAGCCTCTGTCATCACGCAGGGAGCACCATTAACTTCATTGCTCATTAAGTCACTAATCGTCGGTCTATCATCGGGAACATACCCTAAGCAAGCCGATAGGTTACCTTGCGGGTCAAAGTCGATTAGTAGAACTTTCTTGCCCTCTTTCATTAGAGCGGCTCCCACATTGATAGCAGTGGTAGTTTTACCTACTCCGCCTTTTTGGTTCGCTACTGCAATTATTTTTGTCATTTTGAACACTCCTTTTAATTTTTACATTCATTTATAAGTATAGAAAAGGACGGCGAATGTTTTTCCGTCCTCAGCGTTGCAATCACTGTCTATACTGTTAAAGCCCAATTTTGGGCAAATAACCTTTATTTGATTTGTTTTGTCTGTTGATTCGTTATATAATTAAACAGTCATAAGGGCTAAAATAAGTTATGAATACATATAACCTTATGACTAAAAGACAATATATTAGGAGATGCATTATGACAAACAAACATTTGTTAAACGATGAACTAGAAGATTGCACAGTTAAACAATGGGCACAAATATGGTTGGATGTATACAAAAAGGGGAGTGTTAGTTATCCCACTTATAAAAACTATAAGGTTTATGTGGAGAATCATATTATCCCTGAGTTAGGGGAGCTTAACATTCGCACAGTTATGCCTTATCATATAATATCTTTATTAGGCTCAAAGAAAGATATGTCAGTATCGGCTCAAAATCATATTAGAATAGCCCTAAAAGGTATATTCAACAGTGCAATAGAAAATAATATATGCACTACTAATCCCTATATAAAATTTCCGATTGTAAAAACTAAAGAGTCATTCGCCTATTTTAACTTAGATGAGGTTATTAATATTACTAAATATGCACCCTCACACAAATACGGTCATTATTTATTAATATTGATATATACAGGATTAAGACTTAGCGAATTGTTAGCATTAAGATGGCAAAGCATTAATATGAACGAACGAATTATTTATATAACTGAGGCGGTTAAAACATCGGAGCAAGGAAGAATCTTAGGCGCCACCAAAACATATAAAGATAGAAAAGCCGGTATACAGGATAATCTACATATAATTTTAGATAATATTCCAAAGGAAAGTGATTT
>CALLQQ010000135.1 GCA_938014915.1 uncultured Clostridia bacterium | reverse complement strand
ATAATATTCTTACCTAATTTTCGTTAGGATTCCTTTATCCATTTCACTAACTGTATCACATAGTATTTCTATGTCTTCAGTTGAGTGCGATGCTATCAAAATCGTCTTGCCCTGTTCCCTAAATGTCTTGAGATATTCTCTCATCTCGGTTACGCCCTCTTTATCAAGCCCGCTAATAGGTTCATCCAGTATCAAGATGCTAGGATCCTCCATGATAGCCTGGGCCAGCCCAAGCCGTTGCCTCATGCCAAGGCTGTATTTCCTAACTGATTTCTTCATATCGGGATCTAGCCCAACACTTTTAATTGAATCTTTAATTTGCTCGTTCGATATTTTCTTGTTCAGTCCTGCAAGTAATTTGAGGTTCCTATATCCACTATAATAAGGGATAAAGCCCGGTGTTTCGATAATAATGCCAACATCGTCGGGGAAGTCGATGTCCTTGCCAACTTTTTTATCTTTAACGGTGATTTCACCCGATGTCGGTTTCACAAATCCGCAAATGCATTTCATGAGCATGGTTTTACCAGAACCATTCCTTCCGATTAAACCGTGAATTTTGCCTTCTTCAAATTCTACGGAGATATTCTTTAAAATATCGTCTTTTTTTATTTTGAGTGAAACATCACTAACATTAATAATCGCCATACTTATACCTCCTTAATAGTTGAAAAGTTACTTTTCCTAACTGCGAATACACATGATATTAAGAGCACTAAAATTAAAACAACAAAGTATATGTACGAATACGATATTGGTTTTATCGGTTCTCTAAAATATGATGTGTGGTGTAGCCATATAATGGTGTTCGCCATTGGTAACAGCCACATTGCCGATGTTTTTATGCTTGTGAACGTTACGCCAATAGAAATTATCGCACCGTTAGTTAATGTCCCTAGAATCTTCATACCGAATAGATAAAAAAGAATCATTATCAAGGAAAGGGCGAATAGATATAGCGCAATTAAAATATACGATTGGATAGCGGCGCTGAATGGTGGTAGCTGATTATATAAGCTCTTAGGAACTAATTCCGCCGCAACGCCTCCCGCTTTTTCCGGGAATAAGATGTCATATTGCTTAACGACAAGGCTCCAGCCATTTGCCCAGAATGCCCTGCCCAAAAGAGGCAATACAGACCCAGCAAATACAACAGATAGGTATGTAATTATTGCACCAATAGAAAATATAATTTGCCCGATTAGCCAATTTATTTTGCCCGTGCGTATCATGTAGAAAATAGCATTGCCATCAACTTTGGGAAAGTCGGCCATCAATGTCATATATACAATAGGCAATACTAATAGCACAAGTCCCGAATTCCCAACGGCTATGAACGGTTCAAGCATATTGAGCGGGCTATTCATCTCTACCGAATTGTCAAGCAACGGATCTATCGCAACCGATTTAATGAAGACCATCATTACTATGATAATAATCATCCTCGGATTTGTAACCCACTTGATATATTCCGTTTTCGCAACGGAGAAAATTTTATGTAAAGAGAAATTACGCACCTAAATCAATCCTCCTATTCATGAACACCGTAAACAATATCAATGCGGTTACAAGAGCAGCAAGACTGAATATAATCGTATATAGTACATCATCGAAAGGATGGAATATATATAGTAAATTCGATGTTGTTGAGTAGGAGAGTAACTTGCCCAATGTGCCTATCTCGCCATCACCGCTATGAAAAGAAGATATCACGATCTTGCCTTTAATGCTATCATGAATGTATACAATCAAGAACGGTATGCAAAGTACTAGATACTTATTTCTGATAAAAGATGAAAGTGCATACGCAGTCATTGCCGACATTCCGCCGAATAAAAACACACTTATTAACCGCAATACAACTATTGCAGGCGATCCAATTGACAGAAAGGCATTAGAAATAATACTCATGCCGTTCGTATAGATATGCATACCATATTCAATATCGTCTGCTGAGAAATGACTAAGTGATGGGAACAGAATTGCTGCCAGTAGTCCAAAAATAGCTAGCCCGATAACTGTCCCCAGCCCGCCGCCGATAAAGGCGGTGACTAGTTTGCTAAAATAATATCGGAACTTCCCCGTTCTGGCGATAGTCATGCGAATGTATCCGCTATTCCTCTCGGTTAAGTATATCGAGATAAATGGTAGTGCCGCAATTATAGGTGCAAACATAAAGAAATAATTTGATAGCGCTTTAGTAAATACAACAATGGAACTAAAATTAACATCTGTTA
>CALLQQ010000134.1 GCA_938014915.1 uncultured Clostridia bacterium | reverse complement strand
ATTAATGGATGTTTTACCATCGAAAATAAAATTGTACTCATCTATTTTGCTAAATTCTAGCACTTCTTCATCCAGTTCATCCCTGATTTCTCCAATAATTTCCTCAATGATGTCTTCAAGAGTTACAATTCCCTCCGTACCGCCGTATTGGTCGGTTACAACCGCTATGTGGAGCTTCCTCCTTTGCATTTCAAGCAATACTTCCGATATTTTTTGCAAACTGTGCACATAGGTTATTTTTTTGATAATATCCTGTACATTCTCGCCTTCATTGGCGATTAGGTATTTGAAGAAATCCTTCTCATGTATTACACCAATTATTTTATCAATCGTCTTATCATATACGGGCAATCTTGAATATTTCTCTTTTAGGAATGTTTCTTTTATCTTCTCGGCACTATCCTCCGCCTCAATTGCGACAACATCTACACGTGGTACTAGAATTTCCCCAACGGTAATTTCATCGAATTCTAATGCGCTCTTAACAAGATTGCTTTCCTGCTCCTCTAAAACTCCCTCGTCTTCAATTTCGTCGATAATGTAGATTAATTCTTCTTCAGTAACTGTCGGTGCTTTTTCCTCCGTTCCGAATAGGCTCGCAACAGTATTCTTTAGTAGAATGAATAAATACGTTATCGGCGAAAGAACTTTCATAAGAATAGCCAGAGGCGATGCAAAGGCAAGGCAGAACATCTCGGCATTCTCTTTTGCGAGGCTTTTAGGTATAACTTCACCGAAAGTCAGAACGACAATTGTAATTACTATCGTTGAGACTAAGGCACCTCTAGCGCCGATTAATTTTGTGAATGCGATAGTGCCGATAGACGCCGCCGTGATATTGACAATATTATTCCCGATTAAAATCGTCGATAGCACTTTGTCGTAACTCTCTAGAATTTTGAGCGCTCTTTTAGCATTCCTGTCCCCTTGCTCGGCATTTGCCATCAATCTGATTTTATTAACACTTGAGAATGCCGTTTCCGACGCTGAAAAAAACGCCGACAACATAATCAAAATTACTATAACTATAAAAAACAAAGTTTATCCCCTGTCCAATCCATATTAATATTATTATTGTGCAATATTATTGTACTTTTATAATATCAAAATTATCCCAAGCATGCAAGTGCTATATTGTATTTAAAACTATTTCACACCGTGATATTCCTATCTTTCATGTCGTATTTTAACTTTCCCCATTATTATGTTTATTTTTGAACGAAATCTACGCATAATGAAGATAAGAAGATTTATAAGGAGTGTAATTAGATATATGAAATTGCAAAGCAAATGCGGCAAGGGGAGAATCCCTGTAATAATAGGACTTTCCGTATTAATTATCTATATTAGCATATATCATTTGCTGCGGTTCAGGATACCACTGCCGATCCTCATCACCCGTGCGAATCCACTCGCACATTCGATAATTCAACTAATCCTGATTATACCTATCTTAATTATCTCATTCCGTCAGCTATCGGGCGGTATGAAAAATATACAGAAAATGCAATTCAATGCGAATTCTTTAATGCATATTAGTATAATTTCAGCTATATTATACTCTTTGTATAGCATTATAATGATTTATTCGGGGGATTCTAGCTATGTCGATAGCCTAATGTTCCAATTCGTTTGCGTATTAATTTCCCTTACCATTGTCGGGAATCGCCTTAACCAAGATGGCAGGGCATCACTTCCACTTACGGATAGGCTATCATCAAGATATATGATTGCAGTTGCGATTATTACATTGTGCTGTGCCGCCTACTATACGATAGCTGATAAGGGGATCGCCTTTACACTTAGCCAATCGGCATTAATGCTGGCAATTTCATGCCCATCTGCAATAGTATTTTCCCCTGCGATGACTGTTGCAATGACATTCAAGCGGGCAAATCAGCTGAAAGTTTACATTAAAAGCGGCGCCGCAATTGAACTAGCATCTAAAGTTGATACTATTGTAATAAGCGGATCCGCTATTTCGGAGAATGATATATGCGTTAAGAAGATTGCCGTTGCTACCGGCTACACAAGTGAGCAAATTGCCTCCCTAGCGGCGCAGGCACTCGGCGGTTCAACGCATTCCGCCGCTATTGCAATTATCAACTACGCACTGAAAAATTCATATAAAGTCAGTGATAATAATCCCTGTATCTATCTAGGTGACGATACTTTCACCGCTACTATTGACGATGATGAAATTTTAATTGGTGGTAGGGAATTCATGACGAAAAGAGAAGTCGCAGGTCTGAATGTTCTATCGCCGATATCTGATAGTGCTACAACGATAATGTATATTGCAATTAATAAAGAAATTGCTGGATATATCGCATTAGGTGAAAAGATTTACGAAAGTAGCATTAAGCTAATAAAATCATTGGTTGCAAATAATTATAGATGTGTTATGATATCATGTAGAAACAATATCATAAGTGATGAACATAGCATTCTAACAGGTGTTGACACCTTTATATCCGGTGTATCCCCCAGCGAAAAGCAGGAAAGAATTTCAGCATTCGAGAATGCGGGCGATACTGTGTGCATGATTGGATGTTCTGATGACGATTTACCCGCATTGAACTCTGCAAGTCTTGGCATTGCCGCATATGGTGCGCAGGATAGTGTACGCACTGCCGCCAACATTATATTAAAGGAAGATGATTTATGCGCCGTCGTGAGTGCATTACAACTTGCAAAATCGGCAATGCGCATTTTAAAGCTTAATATTGCTATTGCGATCATATCTAGTATTATTGGTATCATAGTCGCATCGATGGCATTATATCCATTCACGGGAACGGTATTAACTCAGGGAGCTATCGCCATGATAACACTATCATCAGCAGGCATCACCACTCTTAACACACTGCAAATTCTGCTGTGGAATAATAGAGAATTGTAAAATATAAGGTGGTAAAAAGATTATATGAATATAAATAAGCTCAGGCAGCTATATCTTAAAAACAAGGAAGTAATCAATTACCTTATCTTTGGCGGACTGACTACTGTCATATCAATATCTAGCTATCTACTAGCTAGATATGTATTTGCAATGAATACGGTAGGAGCAAATATTTTTGCATGGATTTTAGCGGTTACATTCGCTTTTATCACGAATAAAATATGGGTGTTTGAAAGTCGCACAAGGGGGCTAAACAACTTCCTAAAAGAATTTACTAGCTTCTATGCTGCTAGGCTTTTCACCCTTTTAGTCGATATTTCAATTATGTATTTATTCGTGGATATGCTCGGTTTCAACGGGAAATTTCAAGAATTCGTTATAAAGATACTGGACAATGTTGTCGTGCTTATTCTTAACTATCTGCTGAGTAAATTGTTCGTATTTAGGAAAAAAAGCTAGCACATTGCTAATACCTTAAATTACTATAATTATTCCCCATGGATAATCCATGGGGAATAATATTGCTCAGCAGCTTTTACATCTATACATTTCTGCCCGCTAATACAATTTCAACTACTTCTTCTAAATCGGCGAACTTCTCCAGT
The DNA here is from genome assembly GCA_938014915.1 of uncultured Clostridia bacterium. Taxonomy (GTDB): domain Bacteria; phylum Bacillota; class Clostridia; order Oscillospirales; family Ruminococcaceae; genus JAAZLM01. The sequence goes on along the minus strand of CALLQQ010000134.1, from coordinate 10,578 downwards.
CCGCCGCATTGGTTGCGGAGCTTCGCCGCATTATGGTTCCCTTTGATATACCATGCGGCGTGCTTCCTCGCTTCAAGCATTCCCATCTTTTCGCCTTTGTCGTCTATTATTAATCGAACATGGTCAAGCATGATCTGCATTTTCTCCTCTATGGTCGGCTCTGGTAAAATCGTTGCATCTTGATAAAATCTATCTATCTGCTCGAATATCCACGGTCTGCCATAACTGCCCCGCCCGATCATGACAAGGTCACAATTCGTATATTCATACATACGCCGACATTCGTCAAGCGAATTGACATCACCGTTGCCGATTACAGGTATACTTACTGCATTCTTCACCGCTTTTATTATATCCCAATCCGCCCTACCCGTATACATTTGCACTTTTGTCCTGCCGTGCACTGTAATCGCACTAACTCCGGCGGATTCAAGCATTTTTGCGTATTCGACGGCATTGATGTTATTATCGTCCCACCCTTTGCGAATTTTCGCTGTTATCGGTATATCAGTTGCCCTCACCATTGCTTTTACAATTCTCTCCCCGAGGTGAATATCACGCATTAGAGAGGCGCCACTACCATTGCCAGCGACCTTTGGAACGGGGCAACCCATGTTTATATCTATTATATCGGGGCAATACTTCTCACATATAGTTATTGCATCTGCCATGAAATTCGGTTCGCTACCGAATAATTGCACCGCCATTGGTCTTTCCTGATCTGTGACAGTTAGCAATCGGGCAGCTTTCCTATCCGAATAAAACAGCCCTTTAGCGCTTACCATTTCGCCAACAACATACGATGCGCCGAATCGTTTCGCCATCAAGCGATACGGTTTATCGGCTACCGATGCCATTGGTGCTAGTGCGGCGGTTTTGTTTATCTCAACATTCCCTATTTTTATCGTGGTCATTTTTGCATTCTCCCTTGTTTTTCGCATTATTATCGCTATTTTAGCACATATTTACGCAAAAGTGTAGGGTTTTTAACAAAAGTATGTTATAATTAGGATATAAAGAAACTGGTGGTGTATTATTATGCGATTGCTCACAATCGATGGAAACAGCATTCTTAACCGTGCCTATTACGGGATTAGGCTGCTATCAAATTCAAAAGGACAATATACTAATGCTATTTTAGGTTTTATAAATATCTATCTTAAAACAATAGAGGAGGTCCAGCCCGACCGTGTTGCGATTGCGTTTGACTTGCCTGCTCCAACATTCAGGCATAAGGCATATTCTGAATACAAGGCACAGAGGAAGGGAATGCCCGACGAATTAGCAATGCAAATGCAACCGCTCAAGGAATTGCTAACATATCTCGGCATTACAATTATCGAAAAAGAAGGATATGAAGCCGATGATATTATCGGCACTCTTACCGCCGCCTGTACCGAATGTAAATGCGAATGCTATGTTGCGACGGGCGATAGGGATAGCTTCCAACTAATAAATTCTAATGTGACAGTGCGATTAGCCTCCACTAAAGAAACTAAAATCTACACTCCCGATAGAATAATGGAGGAATTCGGCGTGCAGCCACGTGATTTAATACAGGTTAAAGGGCTAATGGGTGATGCATCCGACAATATTCCCGGCATTAAGGGCATCGGTGAAAAGACTGCACTCCCATTAATAAAAGAACACGGCACACTCGAAAACTTATATGAAGCACTGGATAGCATCAAGTTAACACCATCACTTAGGAAGAAACTTGAGGAAGGTAAAGATGACGCATTCATGAGTAGGATGCTATCAACAATTGATCTTGATGTTCCAATCGACCGCAACCTAGATGCTTACAAAATTGGCGAAGTGCAAGATGTAAAGGCGGCAGCCTTACTGCGTGATTTAGAAATGTTCTCCACTATTAAAAGGCTCGGCTTATCAGATGTTGCGGATTCAGCTAATGAAGAAGATACAAAAACGCAAGTAGAGGCAACGTTCCACGATAGCATTGATATTGCCGATTTAATCAGCGCTGGCAGTACAATTGATATTATACTAACTGGAGATACGTTGCAGATTAATACAGATGGTAATATATATTCGATTGCGCAAAAGGCGGATATACTGAAAGTATTGGAAAGTGACTTGCCTAAACGAACATATGACGCAAAGGCAGTGCATAAATTTGCCTTTCTGAATAATGGGGAGTTAAATAATGTTATCTTTGATATTTCTTTAGCTGGGTATCTGCTTAATCCGACATCGACAGATTATAGCATTGACCGACTATGCAATGAATGGGATATTCCCTATAATGCAAATAGTGACCAGCAGTGGGAAATTGCTGTAATGCCGACTTTATGCGATACCCTTGATAGGGAAATTGAGCAGGTAGGAATGAGGCATTTGCTCGATAAAATAGAGCTCCCACTTGCGGAGGTTCTCGCAAGTATGGAGGTCGAAGGTATTGAAATTGATGAGGCTGGAATTAAGAAATTCGGCGACGAACTCAAGGACGATATTAACCGCATAGAGAGTGAAATTCATGAACTTGCAGGTAGGGATTTCAATGTTAGCTCGCCGAAGCAGCTAAGTGAAATTTTATTTGATGAACTTGGGCTACCGCCGAAGAAGAAAACAAAGAGCGGATATTCCACAAATGCTGAAGTGCTTGAAGAATTGCGCAACGAACATCCTATAATAGGGCTCGTGCTTGAGTATCGCCAATTGACGAAGCTCAATTCAACATATGTTGATGGCATCTTAAAAGTTGTGCACGACGATGGCAGAATCCATTCTTTCTTCCGTCAGACGGAAACACGAACAGGGCGAATTTCATCAACTGAACCTAATATGCAGAATATCCCTGTTCGAACCGAACTTGGGCGGAACATGAGGAAATTCTTCATAGCGAAGGAGGGTTATCTATTCCTAGATGCCGACTATTCGCAAATTGAATTACGTGTGCTTGCCGATATTTCAAATGATGGAACTATGATTCAAGCATTCAACGATGGTGAGGATATTCATGCTATCACCGCATCACAGGTATTTGGAATACCGCTAGCACTTGTCGATTCGCAAATGAGGAATGCGGCAAAGGCGGTCAATTTCGGCATCGTGTATGGAATTGGTCCATATTCACTATCCCAGGATATCGGGGTCAGCGTGGCGGAGGCGGATAGATATATTAAAGGCTATCTATCAAAATATCATGGCGTGCGTGATTATATGGAAGATACAGTTTCAAAAGGCAAGGAGCAAGGATATGTTACTACTATGTTCGGACGAAGAAGATATATCCCCGAACTTAAATCGAAGAATAAAATTCAGCAGGCATTGGGTAAGAGAATTGCAATGAACACACCAATTCAGGGGAGCGCCGCCGATATTATAAAGATTGCAATGGTCAATGTTTATCGCAAATTAAAGGCAGAAAACCTCGATGCAAAATTGATTTTACAAGTGCATGACGAATTAATCGTTGAGGCAAGTAAAGCAGATAGTGAAAGAGCAAGCCAAATTTTGCATGAAGAGATGCAAAATGCCGCCGTATTAAAAGCGCCACTCGTCGCCGATGTCAATATCGGCAATAGCTGGTACGATGCGCATTAGATAGATATAAGCAATTGTGGGGATGTTTTTTCACATTAAAACGGAAATTCCCACTGACTTTTATAGGAGAGATATAATGAAAAAGATTCTTATTGTTTGCACGGGTAATACTTGCAGAAGTCCCATGGCGGAATTTATCGCGCGGGATATTGCTAGAAAAAAGGGATTGGATTATGAATTCTTCAGTGCTGGTATCGCCGCACAAGCAGATGAAGCGATTTCCGAAAATGCGCTAGCCGCTCTAGAGGAAATTGGAATAGACGCAAGTGAACATATAGTCGATCCATTATCACAGTATAATGTTGCCGACTTTGATGAAATACATGTTATGAGTTTCGCTCATAAACGGGCCGTTCTAAATAGTGCCCGCTCAATCAGGAATCTGCAAAATAGAGTAATTGTGATTAATACCGCCGATCCGTATGAATGTGATATTGATGTATATCGTAAATGCCGTGATTCATTTATTAAATATTACGAATCTGCAATTTCCTAATATGAATTAACGCCTATGGATATTAAGATAATCCCAATGGAGATTCCCCACATACCAGCAGTAGCAAGAATTGATAAGATGTGTTTTTCCATACCGTGGTCCGAAAAGGCATATAGTGACGAATTCGCCAATCCTAATTCTTACACATTTATCGCCTGCATCGGCGATGATGTGATAGGATTTGTGAATGCGTCAATTGTGCTTGATGAATGTACAATAAATAACATTGCTATTTTGCCAAACTACCGCAAAAAAGGCATTGCACCGCTATTGCTGATAACATTAGAAAACACTTGCAGAGAAAGAGGAGCAAATTCTATCACGCTAGAAGTCCGAATTTCAAACCATGCGGCAAGACGTCTATATAAGAAAGCCGGATTTGATGATGTCGGCTTGCGTAAGGGCTTTTATAAAAAGCCCTATGAAGATGCTATCCTCATGACGAAATACTTATAACCGCCCCCATAATGCGGGGTTTTTTCTGCGTTTTAAGTAGCAAGCGACTATACAGAATAACAAATTATGTAGAAAGGTAAGGAATTGCTATGAAAATACTTGCAATAGAGAGTTCATGCGATGAAACCGCCGCCGCAGTCGTCGAAGATGGCAGAACTGTCCTATCGTCGGTTATAGCTTCACAAGTTGATGAACACGCTCTATATGGCGGCGTCGTACCTGAAATTGCGTCACGGCGCCATTGTGAAAACATTGTTCCTATCGTCGACAAAGCATTGAAAGATGCAAATACTACGCTCGATAGCATTGACGCGATTGCCGTAACATATGCGCCCGGTCTAATTGGTGCGTTACTAGTTGGTGTGAATTATGCTAAGGGGCTGAGCATGGCGGCGAAAAAGCCCTTAATACCTGTTCATCATATCAAGGGGCATATTGCATCAAATTATATTGCTTATAGTGAACTTGAGCCGCCTTTTATGTGCCTAGTTGCCTCCGGTGGGCATAGCCATATTATAGAAGTGAAGTCATATACGGATTTCGATATTATCGGGCGCACTAGGGACGATGCCGCTGGCGAGGCATTCGATAAAGTTGCCCGTGTGCTAGGATTCCCCTACCCGGGCGGCATTTCAATAGATAAGGTATCAAGGCTAGGCGACGGGAACGCATATAAGTTGCCGCATCCCGTTATTGATGGTAGTCCATTCGATTTTAGCTTTTCCGGTTTAAAGACCGCAGTAATTAACCTTGTCCATAATCATGAACAGAAGAATATCCCACTTGACAAGAACGATATAGCGGCATCATTCCAGCGAACAGTATGTGAAATGTTAAGCGAAAGGCTAATCGCTGCCGCCGAAGAGCACGCACATACAAAAATTGCAATAGCGGGCGGTGTCGCCGCCAATTCGGAGCTGCGTGCAATGGTTAAGGATGCCTGTGACAAACGGGGTTGGGAATTATATATTCCACCGATAGAATTATGCGGCGACAATGCTGCAATGATCGGCAGCCAAGCCTATTATGAATACAGGGCTGGCAATTTTGCTGATGAAAGCTTAAATGCAGTTGCTACAAAGAAGTTCTAGTTAAAATGTTGTTAATACCTGCAAATTCACCGTCGATGCCCATTATACGGTAGTTTGCATACCTCTTTTGCATGAGTACGTGTAATTTCTTGCAAAAAGAGCGTCATTTTATTAACAATCTGTTCGTTGACGTATTGACTAGCATATATTACAATGGTAGTTGTGGGAGATTTGTTTCGCCCTTAAAATTTAATTTTATCTTTTTGAAAGGAGATAAGCGTATGACTAAAAATAAGAACGTTCTATCGTGGGTAGACGAAATGGTCGCTCTAACTAAGCCGGATAATGTTGTCTGGATTGACGGAAGCGACGAACAACTTGAAGCTTTAACAAACGAAAGTATCTCAGCTGGTGAAATGCAAAGACTGAACGAGGAGAAACTTCCTGGATGTTTAATTCACAGGACTGCAATCAATGACGTTGCAAGGGTCGAGCATAGAACTTTCATTTGCTCCAAGAATGAGGAGGACGCCGGTCCTACAAATAACTGGTGGAATCCGACAGAAGCATATGACAAATTGGGTAAGCTATTCGACGGGGCTATGAAGGGACGCACCATGTATGTAATCCCTTATTCGATGGGTCCTATTGGGTCTCCTTTCTCAAAAGTTGGTGTTGAGGTTACCGACTCAATTTATGTAGTTCTCAACATGGATATAATGACAAGAATGGGTAAAGATGCATTCAAGCAGTTGGGCGATACGTCTAACGATTTCGTGCGTGGACTGCATTCAAAGGCTGATATCGATGAGGAAAATCGCTATATCTGCCACTTCCCAGAAGATAATACAATCTGGTCAATCAACTCTGGTTACGGTGGAAACGTATTGCTAGGTAAGAAGTGCTTCGCTCTTAGAATTGCTTCATATCAGGGTAAAAATGAAGGTTGGCTAGCTGAGCATATGCTCATTCTAGGTATCGAGAATCCGCAAGGTGAAGTTAAGTACATTGCCGCAGCATTCCCATCAGCATGCGGTAAGACAAACCTTGCAATGTTAATTCCGCCAGAAATCTATGCTAATAAAGGCTATAAAGTCTGGTGTGTTGGTGATGATATTGCTTGGATTCGCATCGGTGAAGATGGCCGTCTATGGGCAATCAACCCCGAAAATGGATTCTTCGGTGTTGCGCCAGGCACAAACGAAAAATCTAACCCGAATGCTCTTGCATCAACAAAGAAGAATACTATCTTTACAAACGTTGTGCATAAGCTAGATGATAATACAGTTTGGTGGGAGGGGCTTGATAAAGAGCCAATTACCAATGCACTTAACTGGAAGGGCGAAGAATGGAATTCGGACATGGATGAAAAGGGCGCACATCCAAATAGCCGTTTCACCGCTCCAGCAATTAACTGCCCATGTATTAGCGATGAATTCAACTCTCCAGGCGGTGTTCCGCTATCGGCTATCGTATTCGGTGGACGTCGCGCGAAAACTGCTCCGCTAGTATATCAATCCTATGATTGGCAACATGGTGTGTTCGTTGGTTCGATTATGGCTTCTGAAACAACAGCAGCAGCAAGTGGTGAAGTCGGCGTTGTAAGACGTGACCCAATGGCAATGCTACCATTCTGCGGTTATCATATGGGAGATTACTTCAAGCATTGGTTAGATATCGGTAAGAAGCTTGGCGATAAAGCACCAGAAATTTTCAATGTTAACTGGTTTAGACTTGATGATGACGGGAACTTCATTTGGCCTGGATTCGGCGACAATATGCGTGTTCTTGATTGGATTATCAAACGTTGCGAAGGCAAGGCTGACGCAGTTGAAACTCCAATCGGCTATGAGCCAAAACCTGAAGACATCAATATTGATGGGCTTGATGATGTTGATCTAGACATCATGAAAGAGCTATTAAATGTAGATATTGCTCTATGGAAAGAAGAGGCCGAGGGCATCCATGAATTCTATAAGAAATTCGGTGATAGACTACCTAGCGAACTTATGGACGAGCTTGAAAAACTTGAAAAAAGACTTGGCTAGTCTGTTATCGTAAATAAAAAACCGTATGTGTATTTAACACATACGGTTTTTTTAGCCTAATTTGTTTCATCGTTGACTATCTTTTCAAATGTTTCAAGTGCTTTTTTATAATTCTCTTCCATGCCCTTTTCAGTTGCTGCCAATGCCTCATCTCCACGCCGAACAGCTAAAAAAACTTCATCAGTTACGGATTCCCATTTAGCGAGTTTCGCAAGTTTTGAATCTTTGAGGTAGAATCCCTCTTTTGTCACTAGATCATTATCGGGGAACATTTCGGTTAAATCAGCCATGATGGAATAGTTATCTTCGCCACGAATATATTCCGCAACTGTATCGTCTAATATCAGCAACATCGACTTCCCCACCGCTAATTCACCGATTAGTTTAGTCTGATTTGCCGCAAAATAATCTGGATTCCCTCCGCCCTCTAAATCAAGTTGTATGTATAGAATATCTACGTGGACCTTGCCGTTACCGTTATAATCTTCTACATAATGCTCGATTGCTTCTTCAATTAGGGGCATTTTCATATTATAGTTTTCCGATGTTGCAAATAGCACACGCAAGTCGGGCTTTTCCGCACTTAGCATATCGTATAACATATATCCGAATACGACAACAAAAAAAACTCCCAATAATACGAATGGCTTATTATGATAAATATAATTCTTAACCCGCTTGAAGCCCTTTAATTCTTCTATTTCTTGTTTTTCTTCCTTTATTAAGTCGGATTCTTCAATTAGTCCTTGCTTTAATTTGATTAGTTCAATCTTTTCTTGTCGGATTCTATCTTGTTCGTTCCTATCCAAATAAATGCATCTCCCTTGGTATATTGTTTTGTGGAATGTTAAATATCAGGTATTTGCCAGTCAATCTCACTAAGACCAGCCGATTTTAAAAAGGCATTCGTCTTTGAGAAATGCCGACATCCGAAAAATCCTCCCCACGATGACAACGGGCTAGGATGCACACTCGTTAGCACATAATGGCTTGAATTCGTTATCTTTGCGGCTTTTGCCTTTGCAGGATTCCCCCATAGAATGAACACAATTGGTGTATCCCTAAGATTCAGTATTTCAATTACTTTATCGGTAAATATCTCCCAACCAATTTTCCTATGCGAATTCGGTGAATTCGCCCTGACTGTAAGTACCGTGTTAAGGAGGAGAACTCCCTGTTTAGCCCATGGCATTAAATGCCCGTTACTTGGGATATTGCAGCCTATATCGTCCTTAATTTCTGTAAAAATATTGCGTAAAGACGGTGGAACTTTCGTTCCCTTTTTAACCGAAAAAGCCAGTCCATGCGACTGCCCTTCTCCATGATATGGGTCCTGCCCTAAAATCACAACTTTAGTATCGGCATAGGAAGTTTGCCGAAATGCGGTAAATACATCTTCCCAGCGGGGATATATGCAGTGGCTTTTATACTCCTCATCAAGGGTGGACATTAGTTGAGTAAAATACTCCTTTTGGAACTCTTCATGCAATAACTCGTCCCAATCATTCCCTATCCTAATAACCATAACCACCTCTTTTATATGCCTGTCCTAGAATCCTTCATAAAACATGTAGAATGCTAGCAATAAAATTACACTCCCGGTGACAATTTTTATTACTTTGCTCAAATTTGCGTATTTATTCGATGCTGAAATTTGCTTGACGAATCCCATCGATGTTCCGGCGATTAAGGGCAAGATACTGTGCCCAAGCGAATATAGCAGCAATAAAATCAAACCCATTATGACACTTGCGCCACTTGCAACCATCGCTAGAAGAACGACTAATACGGGAGTAGAACACGGTGATGAGAATACACCGCCAACAAGTCCAGCTAAGAAGGCGCCTACATACCCTTTTCTCGGATTTTTATTGCTGCTCCCCCATGTTGGTATAATGTTGATGACTTCCCACATTTGCAATGCCATCACAACCATTAAAATTCCAAGCAGAATATACCACCATGAGCCAGCCTCACGCATTAATCCGCCTATTAAAGCTAATATTATTCCAAGTCCTGTGTAGCTAATCGCTGTTCCAATACAGAAAGTTAACGAATATTTGAATGCTTTTTTGCTATCATTGCCTGCATAGCCGCCCACATAACCGATTATTAACGGAATGCTCGACAAACAACACGGTGTAAAAGATGCGATTATGCCAGCAATTAAAGCAATTAGCGGCGCCAGCCAGAGGCTATGCGTCATTAAATCTTTCATCGTATTGAGTAGATTTTCTATCATAAATTGACCATCTCTTTCATGTGATTGGTGCGTATTGCACCCTTAAAATGAATCGTTGACCACATGAATATGACCGCAATTTTCATCATGTTCATGTAAATCCCCAAGACATTGTTTAGCTATGAAAATCCCTATAATTGCAACTATTATAGCGGATATTATTATAATTTTCGATTTCTTCATAAAATGAATTCTCCCAATCCCATTACTTCCCTTTAATATTATCACAACTTGCGATATCTTGCATGAATTAAGTGTAAAAAAGTATAAGCGGTGTGTAGCCACCGCCTATACTCAAGCCTTATTTTGTGTAAAAGAACTGCGTCCAATAATATGTATACTCACTGCCGCTCTTTTTGTAATACCCTACACCAATGTGTGTGTAGGAAGATGATAATATGTTCTTCTTATGCCACGGGGATTTCATCCACTCCGCAACAACTTTCTCAGGCGTTTTGTGACCAGCGGCAATATTCTCACCTAATGCGCCCGAATTTATTTTGAATTCGTCAGCAACTGTAAAGCAGCTACTTCCATCAGGTCTATTATGGCTGAAAGACTTCTCAATTTCAACAGCCCTAAGTTGAGCGGCATTATTGCCTGCCTCGGCAGTTTTCAGAGCCTTTACCCCTGCCTTTTTCCGCTCTATATTTACAAGCCTTACAACTTCGTCTGCCATTTTCTTTGTATTTGAATCGTTCGACTTTGAATCGTTCGACTTTGAATCGTTCGACTTTG
>CALLQQ010000133.1 GCA_938014915.1 uncultured Clostridia bacterium | reverse complement strand
AAATTACACCTACACCACCACACTGTCTATCTTTTTGGAGGTGCTTAATATAGAACAAAAAATTAAATATGAAATAATTAAAATAAGAGATCGGAATTCCCCTATTTATCATGTGAACAAACAGTTCTTTGAAGTGTTTTTTGTTTTCAATTTCAAAGAAGTTACCGGGGAGATGTTAAGGTACATGAATGAATTCGCCATAGAGGCGAACGCAGAGGGTAGCAAGTCATTTGTTGATGACTGCATACCATTCGTAATATGGGATAAGGATAAATTCCTAGCTTATTAAAACTAAAACCGTAAGAAGCGCCTGAAAGGGCGCTTCTTTTCGTATTACATTATATATGCCATGAAAGGAGGAAATGTTGTGGAAATTAAACAGAAGTATAAAAAAGGTCAAATCGTTTTTATCAAATTAAAGCTTGAGGATTCGGGCAAGGTGCAAAAAAGGCTCTTTGTAGTGGGTGAAAATGACGGACTATTCCAAGTTGTAGAGGGCTATAACATTACATCAATCGGTAATTATGGACTACGCAAAAAGCAATTTGTTACCCATGTTCCGATAGTTCCGAATGAATCGAACAAGCTACATAATCCGTCAGTGATTAAGATGAATCGTAAATATACGGTGCCAGAGGATAGAGTTGAGCAAGAAATCGGCCAGTTATCAAATGAAGAAATGCAAATACTGGACATTTACGAAAACATCTACAATCAGCAAGGCATCATTAAAAGCAATACTATCGATAATCTAGAGAAAAAACTAGCAAGGCAAAAACAGTTGTTTGACGCAGTTAAAAGTGATGATGGTGAAAAGATTGAGCGATTAATAGCTGATGGCGCTAATCCTATGGAATCACCATATAGCGGAGTGACAGCTCTCCATGTTGCTAGTCTATATAATGCGACTGAAAGTGCCCACGCACTAATCGGCGCAGGAGCATATATAGATGCTAGGGATAGTGATGGACAAACACCATTATTTTACGCAGTTAAGAAGAATAATACTGATATGACGAAACTGCTAATCAGTAATGGCGCCGATCCAAATGGGCGGGCGGTATCATCTAGCATTTACGATTAGGATGATGAAGATATGAAGCGCCTCCTAGATTCGTTTGCAGTTAATGATAAGAAAATATCGAAAGGTAGGAGTAATCGTGAAACAAGATAAAAGAAAAGGGATAGTGTTAATAGCGCTATATTTAGTTACTACTTTGTTCTTTTGGATGTTTCTGAACATTTCTACAAACTACTTTGTAAAGGTAATTGAGATGTTTTTATCAGTAATAGGCGGCAATGAACCGTTTATTGACCATTTTAAGTTTGAACCTGTTTTTCTGATAAAAGCACACGAAACATTCCCGTGGTATGCAGTAGCAATATTCACAGTAGTTCTAATGCTGATGTCCGGTAGAAAGATTAGCAAACGGATACTTCGCAGACTATTCCCCCATGATGATATCGAGGGTAGTTCAAGATGGGCAAGAAAAAAGGAAATCAAAGCCTATCTTACAGAAGTCAATAAGAACGAGCTACATAAGGTAGACGATGCAGGAGTAATACTAGCTAAGATTGACGATAATTTATACATGGATACTGGGACGGTGAATTCACTTTTTATCGGAACGACAAGGAGCGGTAAAGGGCAGTTCTTTGTCATGCATACGGTCCGTGCTCTAGCCCTTGCGAAAAACAAACAATCAATGGTAGTCAATGACCCCAAAGGTGAATTACTTGAATCAACATATGATTTTCTGATGAAAGAAGGATATCGTGTTCTAATTCTGAACTTCCGTCATCCGAATCTGTCTAGCAGATATAATCCATTGCAACCGATAATTGATGCGTATGTAGATGCTATGGGAGAATCGGACGATGAAAAGGACTTCACACGAGCGGTCGAATTAACGAACGATTTTGCAGGTATTGTAACGGACAATCCAAAGTCCGACCCAGTATGGCCGGAATCGGCGAAAAGCTTACTAACCGCTATGATACTATACTTAATTGAAGATGGATACAAAAGAAATTGCCTTGATAAAGTCAATATGTATAGTGTGTACAATTTTTTCTTAGAATTCGGAACAAAGAACATCCAACAAGGAAACATCAAGATTAATGCTCTAGACCAGTTGTTCTCTGCCCTGCCCATCGGTAATATAGCAAAACTTGCATATGCAACGAGCAAATTCGCTGATGGCGAAATGCGCTCATCTATATTTGCAACTTTATCTAATAGCTTGCAGATATTTTCGGATGCTGGCATTGCAAAGCTTACTTCCGGCAACGATATAAACTTCCATGATTTAATAGATAGTGAGCGCCCGACAGCAATATTCATGGTAGTGCCTGATGAAAAAATATCCCGCCATGTTCTAGCATCAATCTTTGTTAATCAGTGCTATTCGCAACTTGTAGATATAGCGAATAACTATGAACGACAGATACTTCCGAGAAGAGTACAGTTCATACTAGACGAATTCGGCAACATGGTTAAAATCCCCGATATGTCGGTTAAAGTAACGGTTTGCCTTGGGCGAAACATACTATTCAATCTATATGTTCAGTCGCTCAGTCAAATAGAAGAAAAGTACGATAAACATCCAGCTTCAACTATACAAGGAAACTGCGGTAACCTTATCTATATCAATTCGATGGATCAAGATACTAATGAATATGTATCGAAACTGCTTGATAATCGCACCACCGAATATATGACATATAGCGGTGAACATGGCAATTTGCTTGATAGTAATCAAAGTACACATCTTAAAGGTAGGCGCTTAATGGATTCGGCGGAACTAAGACGAATGGAATTCGGTGAATGCGTTGTTATCCGTCAGCGGTGTTATCCAATACACACGAAATTTGAACCGTTCTACTTATTAAAACTCCCGGTAACATCGATAGCCAACATGGAAGTCGTAACAACTAAGAATGTAGCACTATCAAAGGTGCTCTATCCGATAGACGAACTCGGAAAGCCTGTTGCCGATAAATCGAATAAGGCAAGGCAGACAAAAGAGCAGAGCATTATTAATGCACTGAATCTACACACTAAAAAGGAATTAGGGTTAGCACTCGATGATGGTGACTTTGCCCGTGCGGTTGAGCTTGCAAGAGAAGTATTAAAAGCGGGCAAAATATCGCAGGAAGAATACGAAATATTCGCATCGGCATTTTAAGGAGGAAAGCATTGAAAATTAAACAGCCGCCATAATAGAGCACTCTTAATTGAGTGTTCTATTTTAAATATAAGCTATAAGTAAGAGAGGTGCGACAAGTTGTCGCACCTAGTAAATTTTAAGGAGAAGATAATTATGTTAAACAAAATCAAAAGCACAGGTATTAATATGTATGTTAAAGCAAAGCAGGTACTAGCCGATAAAAGGGGCGGCGATTATGTTTCATTCGGTGTGCAGATGCTAATTGCTGTCGTTGTTGGTGGCTTACTACTATATGCACTATATGCCCTCTTTGGTGATACGGTAATTCCTACACTAAAAAGCAAGATAGCAGATATGTTCAATTACAATGGATAAACTGCTATATTTAAAAGCTGTTATCTTTATAGTATCACTCATTTACGCATCATATATCGATATTAAAACAATGACAATCCCGAACGGAGTGCATATAACTATCCTAATTGCAGGACTGATTAATATATCAGTGGCACCTGCATTTCTAGGACTTGTAGTTACTGCACTCCCGTTTTTCATCACCGCCATGATAACTGATGGCGGAATCGGTGGCGGTGATGTTAAATTGATGGGAGCGTGCGGTTTTGTACTTGGTGCGACGATGGGTATTCTAGCGGCGATAATAGCACTTAGCGCACAGATTATATGGTATGTGATAAGAAAGCTACAAGGCAAGGCTAATAAGGAGCAAGTATATCCGCTTGCTCCATTTTTAGCGCTTGGCAGTATTACCGCATATCTAATTAAAGGAGTAATTATATGATTAAAAATAGAACGATTATAGCAATTGTTTGCATTTTCTTAGCATTACTACTTAGCTTTGGAGTAGTGCCTCTGCTTAATAAGGCATCATCGTCTAAAGTTGAGATAGTAAGACTAACCGCCGATATTAAAACTGGTACTATGATTACTGATAACATTATAGAGATAGTCAAGGTCGGCGAATATAACCTACCCGATTCAGTTATAAAAGATAAATCGGAAGTAGTCGGTAAATATGCTACTGCAGATTTATTCTCTGGTGACTATATCACACCTAGTAAAATTACAGTTAATATAGATACCACGGAATCTATCCTCAATAGTCTAGATAATGATGAGATGGCAATATCAATCAATGTTGACTTCAACACTTCCCTTAGCGGAAAGCTTGAAGTCGGCGATATCGTTTCTCTGATAACTAAAAAGGAGGATGATATTGCGGAAATACCCGAACAACTAACCTATGTTGCCGGTGATGGCAAGGAGACTAATAATAATACAGAAAAAAGTGATAGCGAATCCGGACTACCGAAAACAGTTACATTTAGAGCAAATGCCGAGCAAGCAACTTTAATAGCGCTCAATGATGGCAATATCCATATAGCGCTTGTACATCGTGGTGATAAGGAAGTCGCACAGCAGTATTTGAACTTGCAAAAGACGCACCTTCAAGGTGTTGATAGCGATACCGAAAATAATGATGATGAACAGACTAGGAGTGATGAAGATGAGTAAAATCGTCACCATATGGGGCAATTCAGGCGCATATAAAACTTCAACTGCAGTCAAAGTAGCAACTAAACTAGCAAAACATGGCGATACGATACTACTCAGTGTCGATAATTGCAAGCCGTCACTACCGATTCTGTTACCAATGGACAATACATCGTGCTCACTCGGTAAAGTGTTGTCGGAAGTGAGTATTACAAATGAAAGTATCTGCCGAAACATGATGACGGTAAAAGGTCTTGATTTATGCGTTATCGGCTATCGTGAAACCGAAAACCGCAAAACATATGCCGAATACACGGTAGAAAAAGCGACGGAGTTTTTAAGTGTGTTAAGAGAACTAGCGGAATATATAGTAATAGACTGTACTAGCAACCTTGCAAATAATGTACTTACTGCAGTATCGCTTCTAAGTTCTGATTGTAGGCTATACCTAGCAAGCGCTGACTTAAACGGAATTGCTTTCTATGGATCGCAATTCCCACTACTTGAAGATAGATTTAAACCGGAAAAGCATATTAAAATCCTCTCCCTACCACCGACTAATGTAGATGTCGATATTAACACAGTAGCGGAGGTAATCGGCAATATCGAATATGAAATACCGTATTCGGCCGTCGTGCGCAGTCAAATGAATTATGGAGCGCTGTTTGAAACTGCATCGGATACTGCATATAATAGTGCAATTGAAAACATTATAGGAGGTGCGATTCTTGTATAAGAACTTTGACTTTTACTCACTACTTAAATCCGTACAAGAACATATCTCTGAAAAGTATGCGGTTTTACTTTCCGATAAGAATGATAGTAGCCGCAATCAATTAAAGCTATATATCAAGCAGTATTTACTCGATAATAACTATATGTCAAATGAACAAGAATTGCAAAGTGCGGTCGATAGACTATTTACTGAAATGGTGGAATTCTCTATTCTCACTCCTTTCCTTTCAGATAAAACAGTAGAAGAGATTAATATAAACAGTTGGGAAGATATTACCGTGCATTATGCCGATGGCAGGAGTGAAAAGCTAGATGAAAGCTTTTTCTCCCCCGACCATGCGATTGATATAGTCCGCCGACTACTACATGAAAGTGGAATGATACTTGATGCAAGCTATCCGATTGTTAGAGGGCATCTATCAAATAACATTCGTGTAACCGTGCTCGGTGATGGTGTAGTCGATAAAGATGTTGGAGTGACAGCGTCAATTCGGCTA
>CALLQQ010000132.1 GCA_938014915.1 uncultured Clostridia bacterium | reverse complement strand
AAGTGCTCTGCCTACTGAGCTATAACAGCACTCAATACAGCAAAAACTATTATACAATATTCTATGAACCTTGTCAATCCTTTTTTTCGTACAAAATCGATTTACTTCAACTAAATTAGAATGCATAATGGGTTTCTTATAACTATGTTGCAAAACTGGCGAAAAAGATGTAAAATAAGAGAGTGACAATAAAAATAAAAAGGTTGATATATAAATGAAAGGCATCATATTTTCAATATCGTCGCTATCAGTTTTGGGCAACTTACAAAGAGATGAGCTCATCATTATGCTAAAAAAATTTGCATTAACTCGGGAATTGACCGAAGCGGTGGAGGCTTATAGCAGTGTTGTTGCCTTGCTATGCAATCACGGGCTAAACCTGTCGGACTATATCTACAATAAGGCAATATTTGATGGTAATGTTTTTATGAAACATTATGCAAATCGGCAGGATAAAATAGACGAAAATATCGAGGAAGCAATGCGCCACGATATAAAATCACTATCGAGTATAGCCGGGATAACATCTAATATGCTAAAGAAAGTGATGAAAGACCGATTCCCAGATTTTCAAGCTGAAATTGACCAGTTGCCCGATTTCAATACTGGTGAATGGGAATATACAATAGAATGTTTTCGGGATTTTGCTGTGGAAAACGGTTACGGCATTTATGCTAAACATCACGCTTTTATCTTCAATGGCAGAACCATTGTTCCTGTGAAAAGTCCAGATCCAATTAGATTATCCGATTTAAAAAAGTACGATGTTCAACGTAGGAAGATAGTTGAAAATACCCTTTGCCTACTAGCGGGCAATCCTGCAAATAATGTTCTGCTCTACGGCGATAGAGGAACGGGGAAGTCCTCTACCGTAAAGGCGCTTGGCAATGAATTCGCAAGCAAAGGTTTGCGCATCATCGGTATAGCTAAGGAGAATCTATCTTACCTTGGCGATTTAATAGAGCTCCTTGAAAATACAGGGCTTAAATTCATAATTTTCATTGACGACTTAACATTCAATGAAGATGACGATAGTTTCGGTGCGTTGAAAGCGGTATTAGAGGGATCGCTCGTGCCACTACCGTCCAACATGGCGATTTATGCAACGACGAATCGCCGCCATCTTATTAAAGAAACATTCACTGCACGTGAGGGTGATGAAGTACATCGTGCCGATACTATCGACGAGAGTTTATCTCTTTCGGATAGATTCGGTCTTTTAGTTACATTCCTGCTGCCAGCAAAAGATGAATTCCTGCAAATTGTGTCTGCAATAGCACAGGATAGGGGAATTGATTTAGATGAAGATATATTGTGGAACGGTGCGGAACGCTTTGCGCTGATGAAGTCCGGCAGAACGCCACGTCTGGCAAAACAATATATTGACTATGTTCAGTCACGAATTGCACTAGGACTTGATATATAGTAACAAGGAGAATTTTATGAAAAGATTTATATATTTACTGTTGATGTTAGTAATTTCGCTCCCATTAATATCGTGCCAAGTGCCCGCCGATATTGAAGATGACACGATTGAGAATGCGGCATTCCCGATTACGATTGACGGGGTAACTATCGAGAATTCACCAA
Organism: uncultured Clostridia bacterium; assembly: GCA_938014915.1. Classification (GTDB taxonomy): domain Bacteria; phylum Bacillota; class Clostridia; order Oscillospirales; family Ruminococcaceae; genus JAAZLM01. The sequence continues at coordinate 11,771 of CALLQQ010000132.1, read as the reverse complement.
CGAATGTAATTTCACTTTCGCCAGCGATAACGGAGATAATTTTTGAAATGGGTTATGAAAATTCCCTAATCGGAAGGAGCAGATATTGTGACTTCCCAGCCGAGGTGGAAGATATTCAGTCGGTGGGGAGTGGCGCAAATCCCGATATTGATGCTATTGCCGAACTTGCTCCCGATGTCGTCATTTGCGGTAGCGCACTTGCTCAAAAAGATGTCGCATTCCTCAATGGGAAAGGCATCGATGTTGTGGTAATACCCATTCCCAAGACGATTAGCCAATTCTATAAAGGGTATGAGATTATAGGTACACTTTTTGAAGGATCGATTAAGGGCAGCAATAAAGGCCAGGAAACATATGAGGAGATTAAGTCCAAAATTGATGAGCAAATTGAGAAGCATAGCGACGATAGAAAAACATTTGCCTATATAACAACATCAAGTTATACGGTTGCGACGGGCGATACTTTTGAAGGTGAATTTCTAACAATTTTTGCTGATAATATTGCGGCGAATAGTAGCTCCTATCAATATAGCCTAGATGAAGTTAATAAAGCAAATCCAGATGTAATTTATATTCATAAAAGCCTAGATGCAGATAAGGTTTCAAAGAAAAAGGAACTTGCCAATACGACCGCAGTTAAGAATGGCGATATTATTAAAATCGACAATATCTACTTCGAGCGACCTAGTCTTAGGATTTTAGAGTTGATTGAAATGCTATCACCGTCGGAGGAAGAACAGGCTGAATCCGATGCGGAAGATGCTCCCGAGGTTAGTGGGGATTAGTAGAAATGAATGGTTGTGTAATCGTTTTTATTTTACGGTGCTTTCATAGTGACTTAACACACTTTTATCATGGTATAGTATAATATAGTTGTGTTTAATGCTATATATAGTGTAAACATTATTTTCCGTAAGATACCCTTATATTTGGATAATGGAGACCCCCCTTCATTATCCGCTCAATGCTCCGATTGGTTTATCGGGGCATCTTTCTTTTATTTTATTCTAAAAAGGTCTATGTGCTAAATTAAGCACATAGACCTTTTTTCTAATCGTCACTTTCTAATTTAAACGTAATTTCCAGAGTTTCGCCCTCTCCGCTATGTTCCCTATATATAGTGGCGGAAATCTTGTCGCCCGCCGCTTTATCACTAATCAAGTCCTGTACTTGTTCTAGGGTAGTTACTTTAACAGAATTAATGTGGGTAATAACATCATTAATTCTCAGCCCACTCCGAGCAATGTCGCATTCGTCATCGATGCTTTGAATATGCAGTCCAGCAACATCACCACTCATTTCAGCTACTGTATCCGAAACAGGTATGAATACAATTCCAATTCTGACACGGCCTTTAATTTCGCCATCTTTTATAAGTGCTTCAATAATCGGTCTTGCCTCATTAATAGAAATTGCGAACCCAATTCCCTCAATTTCATGCGACACATATTTCGATGAATTTATACCGACGACCTGCCCGTACATATTAACAAGAGCGCCGCCCGAATTGCCAGGACTAATAGCAGCATCAATTTGTATGCAATTCATCTGATAAGCATCATAATCTGAAACAATGCGGCGGTTCAGTCCGGATACAATCCCCTTTGTAATAGTACCGGTCAGTCCCGACGGGCTGCCGATTGTTATAATGTCTTCGCCGAGTTCAAGTTCGTCAGAGTTGCCGAATATGGCGGCATTTAAATCTTGTCCTTCTACCTTTAATACGGCTAAATCCGTCTTTAAATCCATTCCAACTAACAATGCTTCACGTTCGGTTCCGTCGGAGAAAATGACTAATAATTTGCTTGCCGATTCAATAACATGGGCATTAGTGATAATATAACCATCTTTAGTTAGTACAATTCCCGATCCTTGCCCGTTAGGTTCAAATCGATCTGGATGTGCGTATGTCCATATTTCCACGACGGAGCTGCTTACTTTCTTTGCGACTCCCACAGCGTTAAGAGCGGGGGAGTTTGCGTTGTTAGGATTCGGTTTGGAATTCTGCTCAATTCCAATTTCATCGCCGTAATCATACTTTGGAGGTGATTGGGAAAAGGTATTATCATCTAAATTTGCATCGTAATTATCATCATAATCTGAATCGCCATAACTGAAATATGGCTTATCACCGGTATCGGATTGTATAGGTGTTGAAAAAATCACAACAATGAGTATCGCACTGCTAAAAAGCAGCACTAATAAAGTAATCACAGCGATGAAAAGACCGCTTACTTTATTTTTCGGCTTATGTAAATTGGGATTATTCTGCGCATGATTATAATACCCATTGTTAGTGGGGAAAGTGTTAGTATTTCTATAATACTGGTTCGGAATAGGATTGCCCTCATTACTTCGATTACCGTAAAATTCACTTCCCGAATTTGGTTGATGTTCAGCAGGCGGAATACCCGTAGTATTATTTTCCGTGTCTAATTCATTTTTATTGTCATTGTTGAAATTCTCCATTACAAATTGCCCCCTAAAATAAACAAAGCCATCATGCCGGCATATTCGCCGGCATGAAAGCTAGCTTTTAATAAATTTGCTACCAGGATTCTTATTAGGTATTGATATAGTAAATTCGCAAAACTCACCTACAACACTCTCTACTATTATATCGCCGCCGTGGAGTTTTATGATAGAACGCACAAGAAATAGTCCTAATCCGACTCCGCTTTTATCTTGACTGCGTGATTTATCAGTTTTATAAAAGCGATCAAAAATTCTAGGAATATCTTCACGTTCTATTCCCGTGCCACTATTCTTGATGCTAATATAAACATTGTCCTCATCTTCCCCAAATGAAAATTCAATATATCCGCCCTCATCAACGAACTTTACCGCATTCTCGATGAGGTTATATATAACTTGATGGATTAAATCGCTATCACCGTGGATAGTTACCTTATCACTATCAAGCCCACGAATATCTACACTTTTTTCATTTAATTGTTGCTCGAATGAGAAAATCGTTGATAGAACAACTTCAACAACATCGAAATTCGATTTGCTAAGTTTCATCTCGCCAGCATCAATCCTAGATAGGTTTAGCATGGAACGTACAAGCCGTGATAATCTTTTTACTTCAGATGATACGATCATCAAGTACTTTGATTGTTCCGATTTCGGTATCGTTCCATCAAGAATTCCATCAATGAAGCCTGCAATTGACGTCATTGGAGTGCGCAGTTCATGGGATACATTCCCGATAAAACTTCTTCGCATTTGCTCCGATGATGCTAAATTTGTCGCCATCTCGTTCAATGCAGTTGATAATTCGCTGAATTCGAATTCATTATATGGTGGTATTCTCTTTGAAAAATCCTCTTTTGCATATTGCCTTGCCGCCGCCGACATCTCACGAAGTGGTCGCACCAATCCCAGCATTGCAAAATAGACCATGATGAATACGCCGATTATCGCAATTAAACACGCAAGTATGAACATCCTAAATATTTCTTTTAGGAATTCTACTAGCTCCGTCGCCGGCATCGAAACAAGAACATAGTATTCAGGTTGTCCCTGTATCAATACGGGAACAATTGCAGTATAGTGCGTTTCCGAATGTAGCCCATCAAGCTTGCCCATTTCATAAAAATCATCAATATGAAGTTCGTCCATAATGGAACCGGGCACAGTGAAACTACCGCTTTGTGAATTGAATGTCTTGGTGCAAGTGACACCCCTGCCATTGCTATCAACAAGCAATATTTGTGCATTCATAACACGGTCATACACGGCATAGATATGGAGCAATTCTTCAACATCGAGCTCCCCATTTTTATTATATATTGATAAAGTTTGCTGTGCAATTTCATTAGCACTATAAAGTAAAAATTCTTTTTTATCTTGCTTGAAGTATGATGATGCGAAAAAAAGAAGTACCGCACCCAAAAAAGTGAAGCTAATAATTATTATTGATGCACATATATAAAAGTACTTTTTAAATACACTTTTCTTTTTATTTCTCATTCGACATTGCCTTTCAAAACTGACTTTCCCCCCGATATCGGGAAGAAAGTCATATCGATAGCGGTTTAATTAATATTATTCTTCAACTTCGGTTGCCTCAAATTTATATCCGACACCCCATACTGTCTTGAGCGCCCATTTGTCCGATGCACCTTCAAGCTTTTCTCTTAGGCGCTTAACATGCACATCAATTGTGCGTGAGTCGCCGTAATACTCAAATCCCCAAACTTCATCAAGGAGTTGGTCACGTGTGTAGACTCTATTAGGATTGGATGCTAGATGGAATAGGAGTTCTAGCTCTTTCGGGGGAGCGTCGACAACTTTTCCACCGACTTTCATTTCATATCTAGTCATATTAATAACTAAATTTTCATACTGAACTTCTTTAATTTCGTTTTCATTCGCTGCTTGTCCCATTCGGCGGAGTACGGCTTTAATTCTAGCGACAATCTCCTTAGTATCGAACGGCTTTACAACATAATCGTCAGCGCCTAGTTCTAGCCCTAATACTTTATCGAATGTTTCACCCTTAGCAGTTAACATGATAATTGGCGTGTTCGATTTTTTGCGAATTTCACGGCACACCTGCCATCCGTCAAGTCCCGGTAACATGATATCGAGCAGAACAAGATCGGGCTTTAGAGCATTGAATTTTACAATTGCCTCCTCACCGTCATTCGAGAGGATAACACTGTATCCTTCCTTCTCTAGATATAACCTCAACAATTCGCATATGTTCTTATCGTCATCCACAACTAAAATTTTACCTAATGACATTTTATTCACCCTTTCACAAATTCGACCCAGAATATGAGCCGTAAAACCATACTTTTGTATTGATACATTAATTATAACTTATTCACAATTGGAGAAATGGAAAAAGTGTAAATTAATATAACCTTATTTATTAATGATATGTTTTGTTTAATACTTGTTTAAAACAAACATAAAAACAGGTTGCACTTTTATAACACATCATATATTTAGCTGGTGTCTTTCCCATATAAATGTTGTATAAGCATTATTATACCATTTTTTATTTATTAATTCAAGATGTAAAAGCATATAGTTGAACAATTAATCACAAAAGTTTTCCATTATATCCACCTAATTAGGGGTAGTGGAATGATGAATTTTTGTTTGTTTCACACAAATTTTGTTTATTTACATATCTAGCACTTGATTTTTTTCTTATTATTGATAGAATAGATATTAGCACTCACATATATAGAGTGCTAACAAACGAAAATTATAATAGGAGGAATTAATATGACTATCAAACCTCTTGCAGACAGAGTTGTAATTAAAATGGTTGAGGCGGAGGAAACAACAAAGAGTGGAATCATCCTAGCAGGAAGTGCTAAAGAGAAACCACAAGTTGCAGAAATTGTCGCTGTTGGACCGGGTGGGAATGTCGAGGGTAAAGAGATCACAATGTCGGTTAAAGTCGGCGATAAGGTTCTTATTAGCAAATATGCAGGTACTGAGGTTAAAATTGATTCAGTAGAATATACGATTTTACGCCAATCGGAGATACTTGCAATAGTAGAATAAAATAAATTTATAGGAGGAATTGTTCATGGCTAAAGATATTATTTTCGGTGAACAGGCAAGGAAGTCCCTTCAAGATGGTATTGATAAATTAGCGAATACAGTGAAGATTACATTAGGTCCAAAGGGGCGCAATGTCGTACTTGATAAGAGCTTCGGTTCGCCACTTATTACTAATGATGGTGTGACGATAGCTAAGGAAATCGACCTAGAAGATGCATTTGAAAATATGGGTGCGCAACTTGTTAAAGAAGTTGCAACTAAAACAAACGATGCCGCTGGTGATGGTACTACCACCGCAACTTTACTTGCACAAGCTCTTGTGCGTGAGGGAATGAAGAATATTGCAGCGGGTGCAAATCCGATGGTAGTTAAAAAGGGTATTGCAAAAGCAGTCGATACCGCAGTAGCGGAGATTAGATCTAATTCGAAAAGTCTTGCCGGTAGTGAAGACATCGAAAGAGTAGCTACCGTTTCATCGGGTGATGATGAGATCGGCAAGCTAATCGCCGATGCTATGGATAAGGTAACTGCCGATGGTGTAATCACTATTGAGGAAAGTAAGACGGCCGAAACATACAGTGAAGTTGTTGAGGGAATGCAATTCGATAGGGGATATATTTCACCTTATATGGTAACCGATACCGATAAGATGGAAGCAATTATTGACGATGCATACATCTTAATCACAGATAAGAAAATTACTTCTATTCAGGAGGTTCTACCTCTATTAGAACAAATCGTTCAAGCGGGTAAAAAGCTTGTTATAATAGCTGAAGATGTTGAGGGCGACGCACTTGCAAACCTTGTATTAAACAAGTTGCGTGGAGTATTCGTATGTGTAGCGGTTAAGGCGCCAGGTTTTGGCGATAGACGCAAAGAAATGCTCAAAGACATTGCTATACTAACGGGCGGTGAAGTAATTACTGACGAACTAGGACTGGATCTAAAGGATACGACTTTAGAGCAGTTAGGACGTGCCGCTCAGGTTAAAATTGAAAAAGAAAACACTATCATTGTCGATGGTGCAGGCGATAAGAACGAAATTGATGCTAGAGTTAGTCAAATTAGAGCACAGATTGAAGCATCGACATCGGACTTCGATACCGAGAAATTGCAAGAGCGCCTAGCAAAACTATCGGGCGGTGTAGCAGTAATAAAGGTTGGAGCAGCGACAGAAGTTGAAATGAAAGAGAAGAAACTCCGCATTGAGGACGCATTAGCAGCAACAAAAGCAGCCGTTGAAGAGGGAATTGTTGCGGGCGGTGGAGTATCACTAATCAATGCAATGCCAGCCGTGGAGAAACTCATTGAAAGTCTTGAAGGTGATGAGAAAACGGGCGCAACTATCGTGCTTAAAGCATTAGAAGAGCCTGTTCGTCAAATTGCACTTAATGCAGGTCTTGAGGGATCGGTAATTATCCAAATGATTCACAATGAAAACAAGGTTGGATACGGATTCGATGTATATAACGAAAAATATGTTGATATGATTGAGGCGGGAATCGTCGATCCAACAAAGGTAACACGCAGTGCACTCCAGAATTCGGCATCAGTTGCCGCAATGGTTATCACAACAGAATCGCTTGTTGCTGACCTACCGGATGAAGAAGGAGCAGCAATGCCAGCAATGCCGGCAGGCGGCATGGGTGGCATGGGCGGAATGTACTAAAGTAAATACCACCTTAAATAGAAAAACTCACAGTATTAATACTGTGAGTTTTTTATTATAATTCTATAAGATATTTGATAGGATTTGCTCAACTTGTGATTTTGTAATATCGACGGGGTTATTATTCATTCTACCAGCAGTGAATGACGCTTCAACAAGCTTATCAATATCACTTTCCCCAATGCCGAATGCACTAAGACGCAGGGTCTGAATACCGTCCGTCACTTTATCAAGCCATTCTTGCAGTCCGCCGTCAGCCTCAAATATAGCTAGGAGTTCGGCAATTTCAGGTAGTGCGGACATATTAATTTTAGCGACTTGGGCAATTGTTAATATCACCGCAAAGCCATGATCGACACCGAACATCATTGTCATCGGATATGAGATTGAGTGACTTGCCGTCGTGCGTGTATTAGAGAATGCAACTCCAGCTAGGATTGATGCACGGCATAGTTGTGAGCGAATATAATAATCGTCGGGCTTTTGAATTGCTAGCGGTAGATACTTATGAATTTTTGATACAGCCATCATAGCAATATCTTGTATGAGCGGATTAGTATGTTTCGCCCAATAAGATTCCATCGCATGGCTCATTGCATCAAGTGCGGTTGACACCATCAACTTCTTTGGTGCAGTCATAGTTAATTCCGTGCAAACAAGTGACTGCGCTGGATACAATGCATTCATATCAACGGATAGTTTCTTCCCGCTATCGGTATCCCAAATTGTTGCCCATTTTGTTACTTCCGAGCCTGTTCCAGCTGTTGTGGGAATAGCGGTAATGGGGATAGTGTTTGCATTATCGGCATAGCCCCTTGCCACGATATAGTCCGAAACATCGGCAGGGACATCATTGCCATCACTAATGTAATCGAACAATGCACTGATGCCTTTCCCTAAGTCGATAGCACTACCGCCGCCGATACAAATTAGCCTTTCGGGCTTGGCTCCAATTTCCTTTACACCGTCGATAACATCAATATGGGTTGGATTAGCATAGTTCTTATCAAGCCATGTAAAATTATATCGACTAGCCATTCCATCAATGACATCGGTAAGCTTTAGCCACTTTGACATATCTTTTGATACAATCAGGGAGATATTGCACCCTTCATCGTAGGAAAGCAAAGCATCCTCTAATTCTGTTTTTGTAACGAATTCAATGTTGATAGGACAGAATAAATCGTCCCTCATATTATAACCCTCCTTTTAGTCTGCTTAGTCTGCGTCGGGAATTAGCGTCAGAATTTCCGAAATTGGCATGCAACATTCAGCATCTGCCTCCATACAGCGGGAATTTGCAAGGATAGTTTCCGCTGTTTTCATCATTGCAGGGAATGCGCTGCGAATTAGTTGATTTGCGTAAATAACAATATCAACGCCATGTTCTGCGAATTCTTCTTCTGTTACCATATTAAATGTTGTTGGAACAACAACAAGCGGTGTAACCTTATTTTCGGAGCGGAATATACGGCAGAATTCAAAAATTTCATCGGGGGATTTCTTGCGTGAGTGAATCATTATTCCATCAGCACCAGCATCAACATATGCTCTTGCTCTTTCAATAGCATCGTCCATGCCGCGCTCAAGGATAAGACTCTCTATACGGGCAATTATCATGAAGTCCTTAGTCTTAAGACCGGATTTACCAGCTTTAATTTTATCGCAGAAATTCTCAATACTATCTTGAGTTTGTGCAACTTCATTTCCGAAAAGGGAATTTTTCTTCAGCCCCGTTTTATCTTCTATAATTATTGCTGATACACCAATTCGCTCAAGAGTTTTAACAAAGAATTGGAAGTGTTCGGTTAGTCCGCCCGTATCGCCATCTATGATGATAGGTTTAGTAGTAACTTCCATAATATCATCAATTGTGCGAAGTCTTGAAGTTGAGTCGACAAGCTCAATATCGGGCTTTCCCTTAGCGGTCGAGTCGCAAAGGCTTGAAATCCACATTGCATCGAATTGGCGGATAGCGCCATCTTTCTCTACCTTGGTATTTTCGGCGATTAATCCAGTTAAACCGTTGTGAGTTTCTAAAACTGAAATTGGCTTCTTAAGTTCAAGGAGTTGTTTTAACCTTGCACGACGGCGCTCAGGCATTGCGAGCACATTTCTAGAATTCTGCTCAAGTGCCACAGTGGTAGCATCGTTTGTATAAGGGAATTCAACCAACTTCCCACCGTATGAATCGAGTGTATCTATTACCTTTTGGCGGATATTCTGTTGCGGACCAGCTTTCCAATCGTCGCCATGAACAACAATATCGGGCTTATATTTTAGCAGATTCTCAGTATAGTCAATTGAATCCTGCTTAACTACTTTTGAAACACCCTTAATATTGCTTATGATTTGCATTCTTTCTTCGAACGGCACAAGTGGGAATCTCTTATATTGGGATACAGCCTCATCAGTCATAACACCGACGGTTAATTCGCCAAGCTGCGCAGCATTTGAAATAATCTTGATATGCCCGTTATGAATAATATCCGTACTCATAACAATATAAACGGATTTCTTGTCTTTATCGCCTAACATTTTATCACTTACTTTCTTACAATTTTCTAAATCATCGGGATTGTCAATTTCTGCACATATACGACCGTTAACATCCAGCGGATATAGATTAATTTTATCAGTAACCGTATTAAGTGCATTTTCCGCATATACGGAGCGATCGCCCTTATCGCAGAAATCTACAATAGCATCAAGCCATATTGCCCAATCTTCTTTATTTAGCTTATATAAAGGCTGCGCCGCAACTGCATCGTCAAAGAATTCTATGCCTACTGCGCTGACTTTACCATCTTTAATAACTGCCTTGAAGTCTTTTTGCGGTAGCGGCAGTGTAGTATCAACAACAATCGATGAATTCGCAGCTTTAATAATATCACGCAGTACCGATGGCTCAAATGCTAAGTCGCCATGCATTAGTAGAATATCGTCATCACGGAGGACTTCTTCAGCTAATGCTATCGAATAAATGTAGTTCGTGTCCTTATATAAATCGTTATGGACAAAAGTGAAGTTCAAGCTGGGGAAGTTCTCTCTAGCATATGATTCTAGCAATTCGCTATAAGGTCCAGTTGTGATTACTACATCTTTAATGCCCTCATTTTCAAGGTGCGTGAGTTGCAGATATAGGACTGTTATACCCGGCTGAATCTCCACCATGCATTTTGGCTTATTCTCAGTTAATGCACCCATTCGCTTGCCAATGCCTGAATTTAAAATTAATGCTTTCATTAGAAAACCTCCTTTATAAACGACATGAAATCATCTTTGTTTTGCGTCGGGGTAGTAGTCGGCCTGCCTAAGTCCGATCTTGATTCAAGATTTGCTTTTACTTCAACAAAAACCGGACCGCTTATTTCTTCTAATTTTGAAATTACTGCTTTTAATTCTACTTCATTAGTCGCAGTAAAAGAATGGGCATATCCGACGGATTTAGCAAGTGACTGGAAGTCAATATTATCGGAAACGGTCGGCATTCCTCCGACTGTTTCGTGAGCGGAATTATTAATAACGAAATGAATGATATTCTCCGATTTTTGTGAGGCTAGCACCGCCATACTCCCCATGTGCATAAGGGAAGCACCATCACCATCAAGACAGTATACTCTCCTGTCGGGCTTTTCCATTGCTATCCCCATTGCTATCATTGATGAATGCCCCATCGATCCAACTGTGAGGAAGTCACGCTTATGGCATTCGCCACGTGACTCTCTAGCTTCAAACAATTCCCTAGATAGTTTACCAGTTGTCGACACTACAATATCGGATTCGCTCATGCCGTCAATTATTATCTGAACAATTTTCTCCCTTGATAGTGGGTAGTCATTACTATAATCAGCTTTATCACAAAGTTCAAGTGCGCCTTTTTGCACCACTAGGGCGAATGGTTTTTTCTGCGCCATAGTGCAACTTGCTTTTTCTAACGCTGAATCCATTTCCTTTTCCGTTGTATCCTTTTTGATAACGAAGTAAGGGATATTCAAGCAGTTTAGCAATTTCAGTGTAATTTCACCCTGGAAAATATGCTGAGGCTCGTCTTTAACACCGGGCTGCCCCCTCCATCCAATTACAAAAAGCATCGGAATTTGATAAACTTTTTCGTTGATAAGTGAGCAAATCGGGTTAATTGCATTGCCGATGCCGCTATTCTGCATATATACAAGTGCGGGCGATCCGGTAGCAAGATAATGCCCCGCAGCAAGTCCGACGCCTGCGCCTTCATTAGCGGCAATGACATGCTTATTACCGATGCCATATTCATTTGTGACATGATCGCATAGTGCTTTTAGTTGCGAATCGGGTACGCCGGTGTAGAAATTAATGCCGATATTCTTGAATTTTTCAAATAGTAGTTTTATATCCAATATAATTCTGTCCTTCCGTTCTAGTATTAATAAATAGCTTAAGCTATAAATTTCTTCAACCTTGCTTTTAATCGTGCTTTAAAAGTGTTGTTTTGACTTGTTTTTTTCTGTTGACGCTGCTGTTTTAGCATTTCAGATGCTAAAATAGCTTCTTCTGGAGCATATTCATCTAATTCTTTAAACATATCTATAAG
>CALLQQ010000131.1 GCA_938014915.1 uncultured Clostridia bacterium | reverse complement strand
CTCTTTCTGTATTTCACCAATCTTCAGATCATAAAACTTTTTCTTTATATAAGCGATCCGTTCATCGTGGGACATTTCATATATATTGCAGTTCCTAACTACCCCAAATAGATAGTTTACTATCTTAAACCATAGGCTAATTTTCTTATTTCTTTCATGAAGTGTTTCCAATTTAGCCCAGAACGTTAATGCACAGTCCGATGTTTTTAAGGCAATACTTTCTAGTGGGGAGTCTACACTATAAGTAGAGTAAAAATACTCTTCAAAGTGTCCTTTCTCCAATTCAAATGATGCTAAATCTTGACGTAGCTTGGCTAAACGATTTTGCATACCAAATATGTTAACTAACTCAGTTCTATCTTTATTGATATCATCCGCAAGTCTTTTTTGCTCATGATAAGGCAGAATATCCGCAGAAAAATTCGGATAAGGTCGCTGTTTTCCATTAATAAAATTTTCCCTATTATTAAAACTTCCCAACTGAGCAGCAATATATCCAAATCCATTTGATTCTAACTTTTCATAAACATTATCGGTAGCAGAATTGTTATTTGATACTATTGCAACCGTCTTCTGTTTGAGAAGTGCATTCGCAATAATATTCAAAATTGTTTGGGTTTTTCCAGTGCCGGGCGGCCCTTCAATTATGCTAACTTGATTGGTAATTGCATTATTAACCGCCTGTATCTGACTTAAATTGCTGCCGAACGGATAAATCACGACTTCGTCCTGCGACATTCCTCTGCTTTTCACTGGTGAATTGTTAAGGTAATTTGCTAATACAGATCCTTTATTAACAAACTTCAATTTATCAAAATTTCTTTTTAAGATGTTGTTACCATCACTATCCCTTATGCCTATTAAATTTGCTACCTGCTTATAATAATCAAGGATACCAATCGCGTTCCCGTCTTTAATTGCATTTTCCTCGATGTTCAAATCTGTTATATTATAGCTTCTATAACTGCCGTTAGAAAAAAATAAACGCAAATATGAATTATGCCCATCCGTAAACTTTAATACTGTTTCAACATTAAAGAATGCATCCCCATTTAATTTAGAAAACTTATACCGACGGGCGTCAAGAAGTGTGGGGTTAACTAGCCACTTAACATTATTATAGGAATAATGATATGGCGTGTCATTCCCTTTAAAGTAAACGACTTGTTTTTTTATCTCCCTATTATAATGGCAGCCAACAATATCGTCATTCGGCTTGCCACGAAGTAAAATTAGTTTATTATAACGAATCGATTTTTCGGTAACTTTTTGCACCTTCGCCCCCAACCCCTTCTCCCTATCCAGCTAAAATTAATAGGTATAATTTGCTCTCAGAAAATAATTACATATGAAATATTATCCTATATTATCATTATACCGTTTTGCTTATTTTATATCAAGGGTGTATACTAATAGGAGCTTATATCATACGGGAGGACAATAATGCAACCTAACAAGCTAAAAACACACCTTATGTTACTTAGGATTACATTTTCTATAAGTGCATTTACATTCGGCGGCGGATATGTAGTTATCCCGATGATGAGGAAATACTTCGTCAATGATTTAGAATTAATCTCCGAGCAGGAATTACTCGATATGGCGGCCATTGCTCAATCCACTCCTGGTGCAATTGCCGTTAATCTAGCTGTGCTAGTCGGATATCGCATTTCTGGAATTGCAGGGGCAATCATTAGCTGTGTCGGGACAATCCTCCCGCCATTGCTGATACTGTCGGTAATATCATCTTTCTATAAAGCTTTTAGAGATAATAAAATCATTTCAGCTATTTTAAAAGGCATGGAAGCAGGCGTTGCGGCTGCTATTATTGATATTCTGATTGATATGTGGCAAGGTATAAGGAAAGAAAAGAATTGGCTATTAACATTGCTCGTTCCTGCGGCATTCATTGCTAACTTTATATTTAACATTAATGTGGCGATAATCATTAGCACCAGCTCGATTCTATGCTTGGCACAAGGATATTTCAAGAAAAAGAGAGAAGGTAAACCCAATGCATAACATTATATTAATTTTGCTTGCCACCTTTTTACGAATCGGCTTACTAAGTATTGGCGGCGGATACGCAATAATACCGCTAATACAAGAACAAGTTGTCAATAATCACGGGTGGCTATCCTTGCAAGAATATCTTGATATCATCACAATTTCACAAATGACGCCCGGGCCCCTAGTTGTGAATACGGCGGCGTTTGTTGGCATACGCATCGCTGGTGTTTCAGGGGCGGTAGTCGCCACTTTGGGGAGTGTGTTTTCGGGATTTATCATTTCAATACTACTATATAATTTCTTCAAAAAGTACAAGCACATTGATAGTATATCGAATGTCTTAAAGGGCTTGCTTTCAAGCTCAGTTGGCCTTATCGCATCCGCCGCAGTTACAATTATCGCGGTTGCCTTTTTCGGCACTACGACAATCAATTTCAGCACCATTAATATTGCTGCAATAATGGTATTTGCTATTTCCGTAATACTGCTGCGGAAGTTCAGGCTCAATCCAATGTTGATTATCGCCGCGACAGGTGTTCTAGGGCTAATTCTTTACTGATATTTACCGTAAATATACTTTATGTAGCTGCATACTTTATATAATAAATGTTGATAAATCACAATAAATCTTGTATAATTATAGTATCAAGATTAAAACTATAATAGGAATGAAATTATGACATTACAACAACTGAAATATATTATCAAAATCGTTGAATGCGGCTCTATAACGGAAGCGGCTAAGCAACTCTATATCACGCAACCTAGCTTGTCGACCGCGGTAAAAAGCCTCGAAGAAGAATTGGGTATCGAGATATTCTACCGCACCGCCAAAGGGATAACTCTTTCTGTTGACGGCACGGAATTCCTGTCGTACGCCCGTCAAATTATTGAACAAACGGAACTCATGGAACAACGTTATATGGGCAAGAAGCCTTCGAAGCAACTTTGCTCAATTTCTACCCAGCACTATGCTTTTGCCGTTAATGCTTTTGTCGAATTGATACTGGGACTAGATGTCGATGAATATAAATTTACCTTGCGTGAAACTAGAACATATGAAATTATTGAAGATATCAAGAACTTGCGCAGTGAGATAGGCATCTTATATTTCAGCGACTTCAACGAAAAAGTGCTTACGAATCTTCTAGAAGAAAATTATTTATCATTTAATTTCCTCTTTGAAGCAAGGCCCCATGTGTTTATTAGCTCCAAACATCCGCTATCGGGCAATACATCGGTAACACTCGAAGAACTGGATAACTATCCTTTTCTAGCTTTTGAGCAGGGCGAATTTAATTCCTTTTATTTTTCGGAGGAAATTCTCAGCACTGTGCCTAGAAAGAAAACTATCCATGTTAGCGACCGTGCTACTCTATTTAATTTACTAATAGGATTGAACGGATATACAATATGCTCGGGTATTCTATGCAGCGATCTCAATGGCGACAATATCGTGTCCGTACCACTCATCACTGATGAGCGAATGCGAATTGGCTGGATAGCAAATGAAAAATCCCATCTTAGCCAATTGGCGCTCGATTATATCGCTAAACTCAAAAAGACAATTTACGAATACGGGTACAAAGTCGAATAACACCTCTGCTATATTAAAAGCAGAGGTGTTTTATTCATGCAATGAGGAGGGAATGCACCGCCTCATAGATTCTATGTGCAATATAAGAATTGTTCATCGTGTAAAGATGTATGCCGTCAACCCCCTGTGCAATTAAGTCAACTATCTGATCAACTGCATAGGCAATTCCCGCATCCCTCATTGCATCTGGATTGCTTTCATATCGTTCCATAATAGATAGGAACTTTTTTGGAAGATCGACACCGCATAATGTAACCATGCGCTCAATCTGCTTTTTATTCACGACGGGCATAATACCCGCTTGAATTGGCACATCAATGCCTGCAATGGCGGCTCGCTCACGGAATGAGTAGAAGTAATTGTTATCAAAGAACAGCTGCGTTATTAGGTGGCTCGCACCTGCATCAACTTTAGTCTTTAAATTATGGATATCTTCTACAATTGTTGGACATTCGATATGCCCCTCGGGATAGCAGGCGGCGATTATATTAAAATCGCCATTCTCCTTGATAAAAGAAATTAAATCGCTCGCATACTTGAAGTCACTCTTGGGCGTATAATCGGGATTTATATCACCACGGAGCGCAAGTATATTCTCAATTCCAGCATTGCTAAAGTCATCTAACATATTAAGGACTTCACTTTTATCAAGATTAATGCACGGTAGATGCGCAACACTCTCAATATTATACTTATTTTTGATAGTAGATGCTATCTTGAGCGTTTCGGTATTGCTTTCACTCCCACCTGCGCCATATGTGACACTGATAAAATCTGGGTTTAGGCTCTTGAGTTCATGCACTGTATTGTAAATTGTGCTTACTGAACTTGTTCTTTTCGGTGGGAATATTTCAAATGATAGCACCTTTTTTGTTTTAAATAATTCCGATGTTCTCATAGCGACAAACTCTCTCTAACGTCTTTAGCGGCAAGGACAAGATTCTTCAAGCTTGGGATTGTTTCCTCATTCCCTCTAGTTTTAAGACCGCAATCCGGATTCACCCAGAGTTTCTCCTTCGGTATATTTTCAAGCATTTTAGTGAGAGCATCTTTAATTTCCGACACACTCGGTATCCTTGGCGAATGAATATCATATACGCCTGGTCCAACCTGTGTTCTGAATCCACTTTCCCTTAAAGTTTTTACAATGCTAAGATCCGACCGCGCCGCCTCGAAAGTGATAACGTCGGCATCCATATTATCAATATCTTCTATAATATCGGCGAATTCGCTATAACACATATGTGTATGTATTTGCGTTTTAGCATTTACACCACTGTGCACAAGCCTGAAAGCGGGAATCGCCCAATCAAGATATTCACTGTGCCAATCGCTCTTTCTAAGCGGTAATTTTTCCCGCAGTGCCGCTTCATCAATCTGAATTATCTTAATGCCGTTTTTCTCAAGATCAAGAACTTCACATCTAATTGCAAGCGCTATTTGGAGCGCACTCTCTTTTAGCGAAATGTCTTCACGTGGGAACGACCAATTCAAAATTGTGACTGGTCCTGTTAGCATTCCTTTCACGTACTTAGTTGTTGTCGACTGTGCGTATGCCGAATGTTCGACCGTCATCGGCTTAGCACGGGATATATCGCCCCAGATTATTGGTGGCTTTACACATCTAGTGCCGTAGGACTGCACCCATGCCTTTTCCGTAAATAGATAACCGTCAAGATTTTCTCCGAAATATTCAACCATATCGTTACGCTCGAATTCGCCATGAACAAGCACATCAAGACCAATTTCCTCTTGCAATGCAATGCACTGTGCAATCTTTTCCTTATTGAATGCCGTGTACTGATCGTAAGAGATTTTGCCCTTTTTATAATCGGATCGGTTCGCTTTTACATCGGCTGTTTGTGGGAATGAGCCAATTGTTGTTGTCGGCAGCAGCGGCAAGTTAAATTCAGCCTTTTGAATCTTCTCCCTTTCATCAAAGCTAGGGAGCCTAATAAAATCTTCTTCTTTAAGGGCGCAAACCGCATCTTGCACTTCTTTATTCTCGCAATTCCTTGCTGCACTGAATAGACCTGCATTCCTTTTATATTCGGGGGAGGCTGTAAAGTCATTCTGCACTGATATCGCTTTAAGTTCCGATAATTCTTCAAGCTTTTCCTCGGCAAAGGCTAGATGAATTTTATATTCGTCGGTGAGATTATTTTCACTTTTCAATGTATATGGAACATGGAGTAACGAACAAGATGTATTAAGGACAATATCAGGACAAAACTCGCCTAATTCGGTTAGTAGAGCGGCAGTTCTAGAATAGTTATTCCTCCAAATATTCTTACCGTTAACAACGCCGGCAAAAAGGATTCTATCTTTGGGGAAGCCATTCTCTTTAATGAGCTTTAATGTTTTGTCGCCCTCGATAAAATCAAGTCCCAACCCGTCGAAAGGCAATTTTATCACATCGTTATAACAGTCCCGTATATCCCCGAAATAAGTTTGCAGTAGGACTTTTATATTGCCTTTATCCGCAAGAATGCCATTGTAAAGCTTGTTCAGTAGCTGAATATCTTCACTGGATAAATCCATTACAAGCGCAGGCTCGTCAAACTGAATCCACTGCGCCCCCATTTCACCGAACCGGCTCAATATATCCGAATATGCATTAATGACATCGGCGGTGACATCCTCGATAGTTTTTGCTCCCGTAAATCTTGCTAGTTTTAAGAATGTGAATGCGCCAATTATTGCAGGCTTCGTTAAAATTCCAATTTCCTTAGCCTGTCGGAATTCATCAAAGGGCTTTTCTCCTACTAGAGAAATTTCAGTTCCGTCGTCGATTTCTGGCACCATGTAGTGATAGTTCGTATTGAACCACTTCTTCATTGCAAGTGCCTTTACATCGCCTTTTTCGCCCTGATACCCCCTAGCCATGGCGAAATACTCATCAAGATTATCAAGACCGAGTTGTTTATATTGAGTCGGAATAGCATTTAGTAAAACGGCAGTATCGAGCATATTATCGTAGAAAGAAAAATCGTTTGACGATATGTAGTCAATGCCATTTTCCTTTTGCATTTGCCAGTGCGTCCGCTTTAAATTAAGAGCAGTAGCTTTAAGTTCATCCTGTGATATGCTTTTCTTAAAATACTTCTCCGTAGCGAATTTTAATTCCCTGAGGCTCCCCACCCTTGGATAGCCTATAACTGAAGTTTTCATGTTGATCTTACCTTTCTTTTTAATTTTAAATAAGTATAACACGAAAACCACGCAAAATGATAATACTTGTTTTTAATTAACCCCCATAGCTTTAAACTATGGGGGTATTCAGCATCTTATATAGATGAATTATTCACCTTTTCATGCCGTCGACTATCTTTTTCATTTCATCGGTTACACGGTATGACTCTTTCATTTTTTGTATTGCTTTGTTGTAGGTCCAGTTGTCTAATTTGTTTTCTTTAGAACGCATATATCCTAGGCATTCATCGGGGTATTTTGCCATGATTGTAGCGACCGCCCATGCAATCCCCATCTTGGCATAGTATTCATGTGCGTGTAGGTCGTTCAGCACATTGATAACTTCATCAATATATGTGTCCACCAGGAAGTGGCTCATCAACATTACCGCAACTATCCGCACTTCAAATTCCCTTTGAGAATCACGGTACTGCATTAACATACTGAACACTTCTTCACGATGTTTACGTGCAATTTTAAAGGATTGGCATAGCGAATCGCTAACCGCCCAGTCATGAACCTTCGGTATGAATTCTTGAAAATACTTCAGTATTATTTCAATATCATCGCTTGCATATCCGATAACGAATGCGTGCAGTGTTTCCATTTCATATGTATCTAGCGGATTCCTGTCTAAAAAGGCTTTGTAATCTTCCTTTGCTATCTTTTTAGCCAATTTACGAAGTTCGGGGATTCTTACTCCGCTAATCGGGCTAGCATCGGGAATCAAACTCTTATAGAACTCCGGATTATTGCCAGAAAGGCGGGAAATCTCTGCCTTTACTTCTTCAATGGTCATACATTATCTTCCCTTTCGGTGTTGGCGGCGCTGCCCATATTCCTATTTTCGGATTTGTTGAATATTTGGCGCTTTATCTTATCTAAAGCATTGTTATATCGGGTCGAACGCAACTTTGGGAATGCCTTAATTAAGCGGCGCTCTTGCGAATTTATCCTTTTGCTTCGTCCCATATATGTTTCGGTAATGCGCATATATAATTCGTGTTTTTGTATTTTTTCTGAAATAGATTTTCGCTGTCCATTTGCTAAAGATATGGCGCCATTGAACTTTTCGGTGAGCTCATGTAATTTCGCATTGAATTCGGAAAAACTGGTTACCGTATATACGGTGTCCGTTAGCAATAATGAGAAAAGGCTCAACGAAATTAGCGAAATTGCTAGATCGGGCAATCTCAATGTATAGTTCTCGACAACTGGGTGTAGCAACTTAATTGTTACAACACTTAATGTGCCAAAGGCGGTGGCGCCCAGCAGGCATACACGCCCATTGATATTGAGGAATTTATCTGAATAATCCCACCACTTAGCATGGAATAGCTTTTCCATCGCCCATGATGTAATATACTCTAAAGTGCAAGTTAGTATTGCCCCAATAAAAAATAGTAATACAGGACTGCTTATACCGCTTAGTAAGATGATTACAAGCATAGCACCAGCGCCGTATATCGGGCAATACGGTCCATTTAAAAATCCTCTATTTATAAACTTTTTGGCGGGTATGGAGCAAATAATAACTTCCCATATCCATCCTATAACAGCATATAGTGAGAACCATATAAAATGTGTCTCCAACCAAAACATACTACTCCCCCCTAAATTCCTATTCCTGCAGATTATACACTGAATTCGACAATAATACCATCGGGATCCGCAACGGTAAAATGCTTTGGCTTGGGCTCCATCAATATGATTTCCGATGGGGAATATCCTAGCTTAATCGCCTTTTCCCTCAATGCATCAAGATCTCCTTCAGCCGTGAAGCTCATTACCATTCCTTTTGTTGCGACCTTTTCTACTCCCTCGAATTCAATTAGCTCCACCATTGTTTCGCCTTTTTCATTAGCTAGGAATACAATCTCGCCCGCATCGGCATTTATGCGATTCACAATCTTTAGTTCGGCTAAATCCTGATAAAAACTGACTGACTTTTTAATATTACGCACCATAAACGTTAGATAATTTAATTTCATATATAATTCTCCTTAAATCCGCACTAACTAATAAGCTTATATTCTAAAATTATACCACAAAATTATGTGAATCTCTACTGCTTTTTTACTATAATTTATTTAACTTGTAGCAGAAAAAAGGCACTCCCGAAGGAGTGCCTTGCCACATTTTACAAATACTTATTACTTGATTCGTTTAACACGAATACAACTTACCATCATAATTGATAGGATTATAATTAAGGATAGATATATAACGGTAAATCCAGTTGTGTATTCGCTCGATATATAATTGTAGATAATTGAAACTGTCGTCAATATAAATCCCGATACTGTAATCGGTAGCCCGATAATGTAGTCGCGAAATTCCTTCAAATTATATCTTGCTAGGCGGAATCCGCTGGCTATCGGATACATGATTAGAAGTAGCACGATATACCAAGCTGGCTGCTCGATTTGTGATATGAAAATTGCAATTGGAGCAAGCCCAAAGGTGGCAAAATCGGCGAACGAATCCAAATGTTTGCCCATCTCGGACGATGCATTCAAATACCTTGCTAGGTGACCGTCAAGAAAATCAAGTATTACTGCTAAAAAAATTAAATAACAAGCAAACTTTATACTAATCATCGGGTTGTTAACCATCATCGAATAAACGACGATAATCCCGATACCCATATTGCAAAACGTAAGTATGTTGGGTAGGTGTTTCAATTTAGTGGACTTCAATCTTTTTTCCTCCCATTTTCCAAATGCCGACATATATTAGACTAATAATTATAACGAACCAAAAGGTGATGAATCGGAATAGCAATGTTATTGCAAGTGCCTCGTTATGCTCAATTTGCATAACTACTAATAAGCTCGTCATTGTAGCTTCGAAACTGCCAATTCCGCCGGGAAGCAAAGGAATCATACCTACCATATATGATATAAATGTAACCTCCGTTAAAAATACTGGGTCAAATCCAGCAGTAAAAAGACGCACTAGCAAAATCATTTTAAGCGGGAACAACATCCAGATGCTCAGTGATAAGAAAAACTGCTTATACATCTCGCCTTTAATGCTTTTAAGTACCTTGATACTTGATAAAAGTGTTAAGGTATATCTATGCAATGCGCTAGTCCATTTGCGTTTGGGCGATAACTTCATTACCCTATCTTCAAAATAGGCAGCAAAGGCAAATACCGCAATCAATGCGGAAATTAATATGATGATGAAGATGTAGATAATCGCCTTTAATATCGCTCCCTTAAAGAGGTCTATCCTATTTGATATATGCGCAAATGCAAATAAATTGACAAGAAAAAAGCTAAAGAGGCTGACCATCTTTTGTATTGTTACTAGTGTGGCAGCCTCCCCAGCTGTATATTTTAAGTCACTTTTTAAAAGAATCGCACGGGTAACTTCCCCACCGATTTTGACGCCGGGCGTAACACATTCAATGATCATTCCCCTAGCGTTAATATATAGCATCTTGAAGAAGTTATGCTCACCGCCCATAACTTTGCCTATTCTACACCATTGATAATTTACTAGCAATTGGCTGAGAACTTGTATTAACAATAGCCCCATGAATGCTAGTAAAGATACCTTCTTAATGCTCATGATAAAGCTTGAAAAATCAAACTGCCATATCATCACTATTAGAAGGAGTGATAGCACAAACCAGCCAATTCTTTTCATCTTATATTCTCCTTAACTTATAACGAATAACGCTGTGCTATCAACATTCCTCCAGCTGTGATATGCTTTTTTAGAGCTATCTTCAAATACTTCACGGTCATTTATAGAATAGAGATTTGCTAACGTTTTCTTCGGTAATCTTACTAGAATTTTCGCCCCTAGGGAACATCCTTGCTTTAAATGCGTGAATACTTTCTCCATTGGATTTATCTGCACTGCCATATGAATAACACTGTAATCCTTGGGTGAAATATCATTACCATCACTATGTAGAATCGTAATATAGTCTGAGTATCCTAATTTCTCAATCAATTTTTTTGATATGTTAACGCAGGAATTATCGTTATCGATAATTGTTACATGAGCACCTGTATACTCATGTAACAATATCCCGCTAAAAGGACACGGACCGCCGCCGATACATAGTATATTATCCATTGAATTTATATTAGCTAGCGTTACTTCTTCTCTCACAAGCCTCTTATAGTATAATGACACTGCACGATAGATGATAGTTCTTCTTGCTGCTAAACATTCTAGCAATTTAGTTGTTCTCGGTATAAGTTTTGACATTGTCCCACTCCTTGAAAAAATCACATAATCAAGTGTGCGACTTGATTAATAAGACCTGCAACAAACAATGCATTTACAAATGTTGAAACAGCGATTATAACTGCAACTTTTGCATTGAATTCTTTTGCTAATATTCCGAATACCGATAGGCATGGCAAGTATAGTAATGCCACCGTACCGCCGACAAATGCTTGCAATGCTGTTAGTCCTTCAATCGCTAGTAGAGGAGCAACCGCCATCTCACGACGTACTACCCCTAGAATCAATGCAATAACTGCTTCTTTAGGTAGACCTAGCCATCCGCTCACGATAGGTTCAAGATAAACAGCAATGTTATCAAGTAGTCCTGTTTCTTTTAATAAGGCTGCGATTACAATTGATAGCAACATTGGTCCTTCAGCTTCAACTAGGAAGTGTTTCATTCTAATCATGAGCTTCTGTCTATATGATTTGCCGTTTGGAAGTAGCAAATTTGGAACCTCAATAACCATCGGATCAACTTCACCTTTTAATACTCGTCCTAGAATAGATGAAACTGCTATCATGACTGCTAAAGATAAAAGTAACATTAACACTAGTAATATTGGCGAATACCCCGCAAACAAGCTAATTAAAGCTCCCGTTTGGGAAATACACGGCACAGCAAAGCAAACGACAGCGGAGATAATCAAGCGCTCCTTTTTAGTTGTCGCAGTTCTAGATCCGATAATAGCTGGCACGGCACAACCATAACCCATTAAAATGGTAATCATACTTCCGCCCTGAATTCCCATCTTACGCATTATATTGTCGAATAACACACTTAACCGTGGTAAAACTCCCGAATCTTCTAAAAATGAGAATACGACGTAGAATAAGAACACGTACGGGAGAATCAATGCGATAATCCACTCAAATCCAATAACGAATATGCCGTACTCACCAATGAGAACATTATATAGAATACCCTCGGGCACAATTGCGCCAATTATCATCTTAAAGAATGGCACTATCATATTATTAACTAAAGGAAGAAGTAAAACGGAACGTAAAGCTTTACCACCACCGACAATTATGCCAAGCGATAAAATAATGATGAGGATTGCAATTGGTATCCCCGGCCATGGCTTAAGCATGCTATTGCCCAGTTTATCAAGAAAGCTTAATTTCCCTTCTGTTTTTCTTCTCACTCGTGCTGTGATTGTTTTTGCTCTGTCCCAGTTATCTTCATCATCGTCACTTATCTTCATTGCTGGGCAAGCGACAGGACAACCACTGCAACCACTACAACCGATCTGCGGCTGCTGAGTTAGGACCTTTTTCAGCTCCTCTTTTAACTCTTCTACACCTTCATTATTTACGGCAACAGTTGGAATAACTGGCGCCCCTAATTCCTGCGCTAATAAAGATGCATTTATTTCTAACCCGTGACGTTTTGCAACATCGAGCAAGTTTAATGCGAATACAATAGGCACATCATATTTTAGAAGATCTAGCCCGAGCTTTATGTTTCTTTCAAGGTTCGTTGCGTCAAGAACGCAAATTACCGCCAGTGGATTGCTTTTCATAAAGCTTATTGCAACCTGTTCAACTTCGGAAGTTGCATCCATGGAATATGTACCCGGAACATCAATTAATGTGTATGTTTTTTCTCCTAATTTGAATTTCCCCTCTGTATAACTTACCGTTGTGCCAGCAAAATTTGAGCTAACAACATTGATACCCGTCATACTGGAGAAAAACACGCTTTTACCAACGTTAGGATTGCCCATTAGGAGAATCTTGTCGGTTTTTTCATACACCTTTGCATCTTCTTTGACTTCATGACAACTAGCCATGCCCCCTACCCCCTAACCAAAATCTGTTCGGCGATGTCTTTACCGATAGCTATTTCGCTAGATTCTACCATAATTAATACGGGACCACCTAGCCTGTATGTCATACGCTTATGTATACTTTTATCTTTGACAATGCCAAGACTTCTTAATAGGCCTAGTTCAGGCGCACTTGTAATTACATATTCTTTTCCGTCTTTTGCTTGATAAATGCTATTTAGATTTTGAGATATTTTTTTCTCTTTATTCTTTTTCACTTTAGCCCTCTCCTCATTTTGTTTTATGTTATTGAATAGATTGATTTAGCTATCATCTATGGTAAAAGTTGCATACACAATTCTCTCAAGTCTTTACTGATAATGCTTTAAAAACCTCATACCATATATTTCTATCCAATACCCCTGCTTGAATCTGAATTATTTGGCATCACTCCTTAAAGCATGATTATCATTATGTTAGATAGTTAGTATAGGCTAACTATCCGGCGAAAATATTAAGTTGCAAAACTAAACCGCAGCTAAGCTCTGCCCCTTAACATAATTATAATATCACATTATATGTGTAAAAGCAACTCATGAAAGCATTTTAATTGTTACGCGTCTGTAAACAATATTGTGCTGGAAATTGCATTTTTACTTCGATTTTAACACAATTAAATTATCGTCAGCGAGCAACTTCATTTGAGCATCAAGAACTGCTATAACATCGCCATCACGAATAATTGCAATAATGTTAATCCCCTCATTCTGGGGGAGTTTTAGCTCCTGCAAACTTTTATCTAGCCAATCCGGATTAGGCATCATTTCTACTATGTCATATTTGTCGGAGCGGTGAATATGCTCCATCAAATCATTTGTGAATAGCCAATGTGCGACTCGTTCGCCCATTTCTTTTTCCGGTAGCACAACACGATCCACTCCAATTGACTCAAGAATTTGCTTTTGACGCAGTCCATTTGCCTTAGCTAGAATATAGCCTGCACCCATCTCTTTTGCAATTGTAGCTGTTATGGCCGCCGCCTCAAAATCTTCACTAAATGCTATGATTACAACATCGAAATTGCCGATGCCTATCTTCTCTAACGTTGCTTTTTCGGATGCATCTGCCAAATACGCATAAGTCGAAAATGCGGATGCGTCCTGCACATGGTGCTCGTCTGTATCGCAGCAAAGAACGTTGAATCCATTTTCGAAAAGGTTCCTAGCAATGCTGCGCCCAAACTTCCCAAGTCCTAATACGGCGAATTGAGTATTTTTATCAATATGGACTTTGCCAACTTTTTTAATCTTCATAATTAAATAGTCTTCCTCTCTTATACTATCCTATCATAACATCTTCCTCAGGATAACCAATAATATCGTCGGGAGCCTGGATGTTGTGAGGTAATGAAATTATTAGTGTGATCGGTCCTAGCCGACCGGCGAACATACACATCATCAGCACAAGTTTGCTTATGTTTGAAAGATGGGGCGTTATGCCCGTGCTTAAACCTGCAGTACCTAAAGCAGATGAAACCTCAAAAAAAATATCAGAAATACTATGAGGGAATGCACTCTCCACTTCAACAATTGATAAAGTGGCTACTCCCGCAAACCATAGTGTCAGCATTAGAGTAATAATTGTCAGTGCCTTTTGCAATGTAGAAACTGTTATCGTTCTTTCAAAAGCTATAATCTTTCTGCGTTTTTTTATGATTGACCACACGCTGCAAAAAATAATTGCTATCGTAACCGTCTTTATCCCACCCGCTGTACCGCCCGGTGAGCCACCAATTATCATGAAAACACATGATAAAAGCTTTGATGCTTCTCGGAGCCCGCCTTGAGCAATTGTAGTAAATCCAGCAGTTCGGAGTGTCACAGATTGAAAGGCTGCGGCAAGTATTTTTTGTGAGAGCGGCATATTGCCTAAAGTTCTAGGATTATTATATTCTGCGGCGAAAAACACCAATGTACCTGATAAAAGTAATATCCCCGTCGTGATTAAGGCAAGCTTCGCATGGAGGGAGAACCGAACTTTCTGCCTTGTCTGTTTAGAGAATATAAATCTCACTTTATCGGCAATTTCTTTCCATACCATGAAGCCGATTCCACCGATTATGATGAGTGCCATTATAACAATATTAAAGCCGAAATTAGTAACAAAAGGCGCCAAACTCTCATCACCAATGATATCGAAACCAGCATTGCAAAAGGCGGAAACGGAATGGAATATGCCGTAAAATATGGCCTTATACCACGTAATCCCCTGCCTTAAAAAAGAAGTAAATAGAAATGCGGCGCCGACCAATTCACAGATTAAAGTGCCCTTAATAACCATTGAAACCATGCGGACCATTCCGCCAGGGGTGGAGTTGTTAAAAGTCGCCTGAATTGCAAGGCGACTTTTTAGCGATATTTTTCTCCCGATATTCACCATGAAGAACGTAAATATTGTTATTATGCTCAGTCCGCCAATTTGTATCAATAATAGAATCACTATCTTCCCGAAAATGCTCCAAGCCGCCGCAGTTGTATGTGTTACTAGTCCCGTAACGCAAACTGCCGATACAGATGTGAAGAAAGCGTCCATTGCCGATATATCTACATTATCAGCATGAGAGATGGGGAGGGACAGCATTATTCCCCCGAAAACGATAATCATCAAGAAGCTTATGACGATAATTTGCGCTGGAGATAGCCTTTTTCTTATTGCTGCCAGGACACGTGATGTCCTTGCTTGGTTTATTTCATTTATTTGACGATGCATATTCTCACCTTTAATTTTAGTTTAATAACATCCACCAAATTATGGGTTGTGCTTACAGCCTTAAATAGGCTGGTTGCGGAAATCTATAAGGCAATAAATCTAGTCTAAATATAGTGGTGTGTTTATGTAATTCGCCAATTGCTTTAAATTCTTTTTCTTTAATCTTAATCCCATCCTATATTTATTACTAACCATTATTCCGCATCTTTATTAACATTGTTAACAATATTATACATGTTGTATCTGAGATAGTCAACAAAAAAGCAACCAAAGTATATCTAGTTTAATTGAAATTTCTCTACAACTTTATTTTGTGCAACGAAAAAGGCACCTTGCAAGGTGCCTTTGAAGTCGAGCTTGATGAAAATCTATCGCTTCCCTTCTGATTTTTCTCTCCCATATTTGAACACATCTAAATTGGGTGCTTCGCTTTTATATAAAGCTCAACCAAACACAAACCATAATGCAAACAAACTTTATCTAGTTAAATCTAATATCCAATTGATCCAGCCAGAAACAGTTGACGCTCTGCGCCCTAAAGTCGCCTTTGAGTTAATATTTTCTAGGTTTGATCGTTCCATAATTTCAACAATCTCTTCTTTTGATGGTAATTCAAGTTTAGACAAGTATCTTTTTAAAGCTTTATTAAATACTCTTTTTTCTAATATGCATTTCGCAAATGTAAGATTCCTATTTTTAAAATTTGAGGTAAAAATGTTTTTACCTTTATCTGTTAAGGAGTATTGGATACCACCAACTTGATCTCGCCCTTTTTTAACTAACCCCAAATACCTACATGCATCTGTGTAATAATTCGTTTGCCTTATATCAAAATCGTAGTTATACGTTATCTCTTCACGCGTTAAAAATTCTCTCTCATTTAGCAACTCGCAAATATTTATTACTCTTTTAAAACTATTTGCCTGTGGAAAAGGCAATCCTACAGGTTCTTCCGTTAGCTGAACTTTGTTGCATAAAGAAACTACTTCTTCCAACTGAATATCTTCATGTTCAAATGTGTAATTTCTTTGTTTCACTAATTCAAGTGAATTATAGTTATTAGGATCGTGAAATATGTATTCATACAGACTAAACACGCCATTAGTATATATTAAGAAAACCGTTCTGACCGGCTTTCTGACTTTTTCCCGCCATAATCTAAAAGGATAGTATAATTGTCTTACCAAAAAATTATCAGATAACGAGTTTTTAGCTTCAATCAATGTGAGAGCGTCAAACCCTTCATACCCACCATCAATTTCTATCTGCGAATTCTCAACAGCAATGTTTTGTAGTCGTTGTGATGCCGTATTGTATATGTCAAAGTCAAACTTTCCAGAACTCATTCTGCCAGCGACCGTAGGCGATAATTTTTCTTCTCCTGTGAAATCAGCTAGAATTCCTGATACATAAGCAGCATTTATAGCTGTCGCTTCACTGGTTATATCTTCAAAGTTAATACTATGAATATAATCAGGAACATTTACTTGTTTTAGTTCCTTATCGGGTGGTTCAAAATCGTAGTAAGCTTCAACATTAGAGATAACATAACTTCCACGTGTTATAGGTAATATAGACAAATTATTTTTTTGAAACAAAGTCGGCAAGTTGCTTTTATGATCAAATTTAGTCATCAGCCTCGCCTCTCTAAACTCGTTTATTTGTTTTGACGTAATCTCATAAAAACCTATCTCGTTAATGCAATTTAGAATATTATGCCTATTAAATAGCTTCTCCCATGCTTTATCATTTAATGTTTCAGCTCTATTACTCATAATTTCTCACCAATACCTCGTCTACTTCGCCACGACCATCGCTATTTGAATTTATGACTCTCTTAGCTTTTATATGCTCAATTTTATAACGTCCGTATAGGTCATTAATGAAGTCTGTTGAAGCATTTGATAAAAGAAATTTCACTCCTCTTTGATCCAATCTATCGCATAGTTTTTTCAAGCGAATTTGTTCATCCTTGCCAAAACCGCTTTTAACATACCCTGTAAAATTTGCACTATCTGAAACAGGGTCATAAGGTGGGTCAAAGTAAACAAAGGCACCTTTCCTAATCCCCTTTACGGCTTCCTCAAAATCGGTATTTCTAAACTCAATATTCGCCTGATTAAAGTATTTACTTACAGCTCTTAATGTAATTGTATTTTTAATGTTTGGGTTCTTATATCTTCCGAACGGAGAATTAAATTGCCCCGATTGGTTTACTCTAAAAAGTCCATTGTAACAGGTTTTGTTAAGATAATGTATTCTTGAAGCACGTTCAATATCAGTAAGTTCTTTATATGTTGCATGATCTCTATCCCATGCACGCACCTCATAGAAATACTCTTCCTCATTCTTATGTTTAGATAAATCCTCAATCAATGCTTCGACATCATACTTTACTACTTGATACAGGTTAATAAGCTCACTATTAACGTCAT
This sequence comes from uncultured Clostridia bacterium, assembly GCA_938014915.1. Classification (GTDB taxonomy): domain Bacteria; phylum Bacillota; class Clostridia; order Oscillospirales; family Ruminococcaceae; genus JAAZLM01. Next base: position 139 of record CALLQQ010000131.1, on the reverse strand, counting down.
TTACTATTGCTTTTTGTGGTTGAATATCAAATAACACTGCACCCCCACCAATAAACGGTTCATAATAAGTTGAAAATTTATTCGGTATGTATTTTCGTATCTCGGGTAGTAATTGTCTTTTACCACCAACCCATTTAAG
>CALLQQ010000130.1 GCA_938014915.1 uncultured Clostridia bacterium | reverse complement strand
CTTTTCCAAGCGCCTAAATTAATATTATAATTCATCAATGAACCCTCACTTAATCTAATTATAGATATTATAGCATAAAATTATAAAGTATGCATACTAGAATTGAAATGCGCTTATTTATAGTTGCAATTATTCATAGAAACTGGTACAATTAAATTAAGTAGCGTATAAATAATAGTGCCGAGTTATCTAATATTATAACCGTTAGATTTCTTTCGTGCATATACGTGTATTTTGGCGTATTTATTAGGAGTATTTATGATTAGAAGCATGACAGGATACGGCAGGTATCAAGAAGTAATTGACGGTAGGGATATTTTAGTTGAAATTCGCTCCGTCAACCATAGATTTTACGAATTTTCGGCACGTGTACCAAGAGCATATGGATACCTAGAGGGTAAGCTCAAATCAATGCTAGGTGGGAAAATTACAAGAGGAAAGGTAGAAGTCAATGTTTCTATCTTCAATGCCGATGGGAAGGAAGCATTGATCGAGGCAAACCGCTCCATAGCCGAGGGGTATATTGATGCCTTGCGCAATGTGAATAAGGAATTAGGGCTGGAAGATGACATATCTCTATCACATATTATGCGACTTCAAGATGTTTTTATTATACAGAATGTAGTCGATGACGAGGAAGAAATTTGGGATTGTGTGCGTGGCGTCGCAGAAAAGGCACTTCAGAAATTCCTTTCAATGCGTGAAATTGAGGGGGAGAGCCTTAAAACAGATATATTATCACGGCTTAACACGGTAAGTGGCACCGTCAAGGCTATTAATGAACGCACTCCCGATTTATGCAAAGAGTATCAGGAAAAATTATATTCGAGGATAACGGAACTCCTCCAATCGACGAATGTAGATGACCAAAGAGTTTTAACTGAGGTTGCAATTTTCGCTGAAAAGACCGCAGTCGACGAAGAAATTGTAAGACTTGAAAGTCATGTTAAACAGTTCATCACAATTCTTGAATCGGGCGGCGCCGTCGGGAGGAAGCTTGATTTCCTAGTGCAGGAATTAAATCGTGAGATAAACACCATCGGCTCAAAGGCGCATGACATTGAGATTACCCGTATGGTCGTTGATATAAAA
>CALLQQ010000129.1 GCA_938014915.1 uncultured Clostridia bacterium | reverse complement strand
TAAATCTTGCCATTAATTAGGATAATGTCAGCTTTCATGATTCCCTCCAAGCAATTTCGCTTTTAGTCGTGAGTGTAGAAACCATTATATGAATGCCATCTTTATTTTATGCTAGTTTTTGATTAGATTCCATAATTCTTCATAATAGGTGACTGCCTCACCGACGTCTTCGTACATAGTAGCTTTATCAATGACTTCCTGCGGAACATTGACAGCCGGATTTTCCGTATATTCCTCCCCAAGTAGCGGTAATGCCGCTGCATTCGGGTTAGTGTATGGATAGTCATTCGTTATCATAGCGGAAATCTCGGGTCTTAGACAGAAGTCAATGAATAATTCCGCCTCTCTTTTATTCTTTGCTCCATTTGTTATGATGAATGCATCAATGCAATATAGGGAATGATCTGGGAATACGGCGACAATCGACGGATTTTCCCTCGCTGCTAATGCGATTTCAGCATTCCATGTATAGCCGACTTTAACTTCACCCGTCACAAAAAGGCTTTTCGGATTATCAGAATCGTATTTTCTAATGTTTTTGGATAAATCCTTTATCCAACTAAGTGTTCCCATGATTTCGTCTTTATCCCTCGAATTCGGATCTTTACCTTGGGAGATTAGGGCGATGCCGATAATTTCACGTGGGTCGTCGGGAACAACTATTGAATCGGCTAAATCTTTATCAAGTAAATCGTCAAATGTTGTGATTTCCTTATCGTATTTATCTTTGTTAACTCCAATGGCAGTCCAGCTAACCATATATGGAATTGATAGTTTGTTTTCCTTATCATAATCAAGCCCGATATATCTGCTATCAAGATTGTCGAAGTTAGTTATATTTTCTTTGTCGATTTCCTGAATTAGTCCCTGCTCCTTAAATGGCGGCACCATGTAATGGCTCGCTACCGATAGATCGTATTGAGATGTCCCACCTGCAAGTAGTTTTGTCAACAATTCCTCATTCGAAGAAAATGTGTCGACATTGACTGTGATGCCGTATTCTTTTTTAAATGCTTCCATAACAGAATTCGGCATATATTCGGTCCAATTAAAAAAATTAAGTTCCGTTGAATATCCGTCCTCCGTCGTTTTCGCCCCACCGCATCCAACTAATGCGATAGTTAAAGATAGTGCTACCCCAATAGCAAAAAATCTAAAAACTTTTTTCATTTACTCTCCTCCAATTTGTTTATATAATCTACAAGATGATAAGGAATAATCTAATTAAACGAATGGAACTCTCTCCTCGTCAATTGATTTCTCCTCCCCATACATTTTCTTATCTGCTATCCTATCAAATACATTTACTAGAATCATTATAATAATTGTGCCGACTATCAATAATGTGCTAAGTGCGTATACATCGGGCGATACGCCCGTTCTGACCATTCCCTGTATTTGTATTGGGAATGTCTTGCTCTTAATGCCCGTAGTGAAGAAACTCACTATCACATCATCAAGTGATAGGGTTAATGCAAGCATTGCACCAGCGACAACTCCGGGTGCGATAATCGGTAAAGTGATTCTCGTAAATGTTCGTATTGGGCTTGCTCCCAGGTCCATTGCCGCCTCCTCAATTGAGCGATCGAATCCTGACATTCTTGAGCGCACTGTAACGATTACAAACGGTAAAGAAAAGCTAACATGGGCAATTATCAGTGTTAGCATGCCAAGCGTTATTTCAAACGCAGTGAATAGCATCAGCAGCGATATTCCCAATATAATCTCGGGTATTACTATTGGAATATACAGCATTGAATCAATGATGCCCTTACCACGGAAGGAATAACGATACATCCCGACAGATGCAATTGTGCCGACAACGACTGAAATAAATGTGCTTGAAACCGCAACAATTATCGAATTCTTGAACGAATCTATCAGCGGCTTATTCTCGAACATTTTCCAGTACCATTCAAATGTAAATCCTTCAAATCGAAGATTCAGCTTAGAAGTGTTGAATGAAAACACGATTACAACGACGATGGGAAGATATAAAAAGATATATATCAGGCAAGCATATATAATCGACGATACACGTCTAATCTTTTTCCCTTTTTTTCTATTACTCATGCTAAATCCTCCATTGAACCAATCTTTGAATAAAGCTTGAGCAATACTAATGTTAGGACAACTAAAATAATCGACAATGCCGCTCCAAATGGCCAATCTCGCCCGATGGTGAATTGGTTTTTGATCAAATTACCTATTAAAATAGTTTTGCCGCCGCCCATGATATCAGCAATGAAGAAATATCCTAGTGACGGTACAAATACTTGAATTGAGCCTGCAAATACTCCGGGCAATGTCTGCGGAAATACCACCCTTAGAAAAGTTCTATAAGGTCTAGCCCCTAGATCGCTCGATGCTTCAAGCAATGCTGGATCAAGCTTTTCAAGTGAAGTGTAAAGCGGCAATACCATGAACGGGAACAAGACATATACCATCCCGAATAGCACTGCGCCATCAGTATATAGCATCTTTAGTGGCTCCTGTATAATATTCAGACGCTGGAGAACTGTATTGGCAACTCCCTCAAGGCGCAGAATTGTAATCCAGCCCGATGTTCGAATAAGTGAGTTTATCCAGAATGGCAGCATTATAGCCATCATGAGAAGATTCCTTGTCCTTTTACTGCTAGTAGATATTATATATGCAAATGGGTATCCCATCAAAAGGGAAATTATCGTAGTTGCTAAAGCGATCAGCGCAGAATAGCCGAAAATCCTCAGATATCGGTTATCGAAAAAGCGCAAATATACGGTTAAATCCAACTTATGAATATAACCTCCATAAACATTCTTTGTCATGAAGCTAATGAAAAATATAAAACCAATAGGAATTACGATGAACATAACTAGCCATATTACCGCTGGTGATATCATAAAAATCGCAGATCTGGCTTTCTTCATCTTTTTGGTAATGTTTTTCATCTATCTACCCCTTTACATTTACATCGTTTCGTCGCTCAAGTAGGAATGTTCTTCAATAATATTGTATAGTGGGTCGCCTTTAGTATGCATTACTACGGCGGAGCCCTTTGTCCAGTATAGCCAAATATTCTCACCGACGGGCGGAGGCGTTTCATCCGGCTGTCGACTAATTACAATAATTTGTGAATTGGGTAGTTCAACCATTGTTTTAATAATTGAACCAACATAAATATGTTCTTTTACAACACCTGATAGCGAAAAACCATCGACAGGCTCCGCAGAATACTTTACCTTTTCTGGGCGAATTGAGATATTCACCATCTCATCATAGACGAATCCCTCACCATGAACTGTGGCGGATCCCGCCTCCATTATTACGGTGAGCTTGTCCCCGTCTAATTCGCTAATAGATGCCTCAATAATATTGCTCTCCCCAATAAAATTAGCTACAAACTTCGTACAGGGGCGCTCGTAAACCTCCCACGGTTCGCCAATTTGCTCAAGAACGCCCTCATTCATGATTGCGATTCTATCGCTCATTGTGAGCGCTTCCTCCTGATCGTGGGTTACATAGATGAATGTAATCCCCAGCTGTCTTTGCAGATGTTTTAGCTCGACTTGCATTTGCTTACGTAGCTTTAAATCAAGTGCGCCCAGCGGCTCATCTAATAAAAGCACCTTCGGATTGTTGATTAAAGCACGGGCAATGGCAACACGTTGCTTTTGCCCACCCGACATTTGAGCGGGCATACGCTTTTCGAATCCTGATAGCTGAACAAGTGCAAGCATCTGCGTTACACGTTCACGTATCTCGGCTTTCTTAACCTTCTTTTCAACTAATCCGAACGCTATATTGTCATATACATTCATATGCGGAAAGAGGGCATAACTTTGGAATACCGTATTAACATTGCGTTTGTACGGTTCGACATCGGTGGAATCCTTCCCCTCGATGAAAACTTTACCACTGGATACTTCTTCAAATCCTGCTATCATTCTTAATGTTGTAGTTTTGCCGCATCCCGATGGACCAAGTAAGGTTAAAAATTCGCCCGTCTTAACATCAAGGCTTAAATTCTTCACTACCCTGTTATCATTATAATACTTATCTATACCGACAAGTTTCACTATAACGTCGTCGTCTTGCTCTACAATAGCGTTCTCTTTTGCCAACAATGTATCCCCCTTTTGGTATGAATTCTAGTTTAACTAGAGGATATCTTCGCCCCTCTCGCCTGTGCGAATTCTCACTACATCGGTTATATCAGATATGAATATCTTTCCATCACCGACCGACCCAGTCGAAAGTTGCTCACATATATCTGTAATAATTTCTTCTACATCTTCATCCCATACCACCGTCATAACTTGTATTTTAGGCATTAAATTCAAGTCAAGACTTATTTCATCGAATTCGGGTAGCTGTGTCTTTTGATGACCGCAACCCATTACTGCCGTTGTCGTCATGCCAGCATATTCATGATTGGATAAGATAGTTCTCAGTGTTTCTAATTTTTCCGGCTTAATAAAGATTTCAAGCTTTTTCATAACAATTTTCCTCCTGTTATTACCCTTTGAATATTAATACTAAAATATTCTCACTGGAGCAATTCCCCTCTACTCCTTATGGAGAATATAAACACCGTGTTTATTAATATTTGCCGATGGATTTTTATGATTCAATCCTAAAATAAAATATAGTTATATAATGAATGTTGAAACATAGTATAACCTCACAAAATGCGCTTGTCAAGCATTTTTAATACAATTGTATTTTTTCAATTATTTATATACATCCATGTTATATCTTTTCAGTATTTTTAGATAAAAATTATAGCATCTCTTTGATTTTGTCTAATCCTTGTTGTCAAGTACAATCCCTATTAAATCAAGATAGAATGAAGTTGGATCGTGCATTATATTATTTTTTATCTTTTTCGCCTGCTCATAGTCGGGCGCATATAGCTGAATATCTAGCAATGTGCTTTTCTCGGATAGGAGAATGAAGCTAACTTCAAACCCATTTTCAAGTTCGGTAATTGTGCATTTTACTTCTCTATCCCTTTTGATTTGTTCGAATAGCTCGGTCGCCGATTTTACGATCCTATCCCTTAAAGCACGTGGTATATAGCTCCTGAATTCGACCGCTATCGCCTCGCCCTTTTCCGTTAAACTATAATATTCATTGCCATCTTCGCCCTTTTCCCGTACTGCAAACCCGCCCCGCAACATACCGCCAATGGCGTCAGCAAGATAGAAGTAGTTTATCATATCGTCTTTAGTGGCAACTTCAATGAGTTGCTCCTGCGTTAGTTTCTCAGGCGTATTCTGAAGGAGGTAGCATAGCAATATGCGAATCTCGTACACTTCATCAAGTGCGCCGAAATTCCCCGTATTAATAAGATATTTATACTTCACATAATCACTCCCAAAGGCTATTTTGCATATCTATTATTTTCTGTCTGCGTTTTTCCGTGCTTTCATAATCTACTATATATTTGTCTTCAACCTTAACTATAATGTCGCCCTCTTTGGCATTTGGGGGGAGGGCTGTTCTGGGGATTTGCATGAACGTATTTTCGTCAGTTTCTACAATGGCAATATCCCCCTCAAACCTGTCTATAATAAGCATAATTCAATCCCCCTAATTTTGCGTATAATATGTAATCTCTCTGCCGTCGGATTCAAAGACTATATTCCCCGATAGGTCCGTTCTAATAATCTCGCTATCAATATCGAGCAATCTACTTAGCGCATCCTCATGCGGATGTCCATAAGTATTGTTCTTACCAACCATAATAACTGCATATTTTGGTTCCACCTGCTCAAGGAATTCAGCGCTATTAGAGCCACGGCTCCCATGATGGGGCACCTTGAGCACCGTCGAATACAACTGCGATCTACGCTTCGTCAAGTCTTTTTCGGCGGATTTCTCAATATCGCCCGTTATGAGGAAGCTATTTCTACCGTGGGTTATTTTACTCACTACCGAATAATCATTCAAGTTATTGTATTTACCTATGGGGGCAAGTATTTCAAGCTCTGCATCACCTAAATCAAAAACATCCCCTACTTTAGCCGCTTTAATTTTAAGCCCTTTCTTAGAAATAGCGCTTAGAAGATTTTCATAAGTTCTTGTTGTCGGTACTAGTTTATCCGGAATTTTTGGTAGTATTACCGTGCCGATGTCAAGTTCCTCAATAACTAAACTTAATCCGCCGATATGATCGGAATGCGGGTGTGTTCCGATAACATAATCTAGTCGGGTAATTCCCTGTGATTGTAGGTAAGAGAGCACATTCGTGCCATACTTAGCCTCGCCCGCATCAATGAGGACAGCACTGTCTTCAGTTAAAATTAATGTGCAGTCCCCTTGCTCAACATCAATGAAATGCACCGATAAATCAGCATCGCTAACTAAACCGTTGTCGCTAACATCGAAAATTTCGGCCCATGTGGGAATGGTGTCCGATATATCAAGTATATCATTTGCCGATATAAATGTTAGGACAGCGACGATTATTAATGCTAAAATTTTAGACTGTTTTGTCTTTAAATTTATTTTCTTACGCAAATGCTTGCCCTCCAATAATTATTCTTTTTTATTGAGATCCATTTCAAGCCATTGCTGCTTGGTCATGAGAATTTCCCTCTTTGTTCCCTCAAGAGGGCCGACAATCCCCATTGCTTCGATTTCGTCCATTATTCTGGCTGCCCTTGCATATCCTAGCCGCAACCTGCGTTGTATGAATGAAGTCGATGCTTGCCCTGCATCAATAATGCATTCTATTGCATCGCCTAGCATTTCATCGGATGAATCGACTCCGCCGCTATCGACCTTAGCTTTCTCCACTGGTGTGTGGCTCTCTATACCTTCAATAACGCTATCGTCATAATCGGCTTTAACCTGACTTTTTATGTAATCGACGGCTTTTTCAACTTCTTTGTCGCTGACATAACATGCTTGAATTCTTGATGGCTTCGGCATTCCGACGGGATAGAATAACATATCCCCCCTACCAAGAAGTCTTTCCGCACCTGCCTGATCTAGAATTGTGCGTGAGTCAACTTGCGACGATACGGCAAATGCAATTCTGCTGGGTATATTTGCCTTGATTATTCCCGTGATTACATCAACCGATGGTCTTTGCGTCGCTATTACGAGGTGCATTCCTGCCGCTCTTGCCATTTGCGCTAGTCTACATATCGAATCTTCCACTTCGCTAGGTGCCGCCATCATTAAGTCGGATAACTCATCAATTATAATGACAATTTGCGGCATTGTTTCAAGTTCATCGTGGACTTTAGCTATATTGTTGTATCCTTCCAAATCGCGAACATTGTTATCTGCGAAAGTCTTATACCTATTTTGCATTTCTGTCACTGCCCATCCAAGTGCGCCAGCGGCTTTCCTCGGGTCGGTCACAACAGGAATTAGAAGGTGTGGGATTCCATTATAGATAGATAATTCTACAACTTTAGGGTCGATGAGCAATATGCGAACATCTTCGGGAGATGCATTGTAAAGTAGGCTCATAATAATTGAGTTAATGCAAACCGATTTACCCGATCCGGTTGCTCCTGCTATTAGCATATGCGGCATTTTAGCAATATCAGCGATAATGTTATTGCCGGCTATATCCTTACCCATTGCGACGGATAACTTGCTCTTACTTTCATCAAATTCTTTGCTATCAATAATTTCTCTAATTGGCACAATGTCGACAATCTTGTTCGGTACTTCTATGCCTACTGCCGGTTTATTCGGTATCGGTGCCTCAATTCTCACGCCTGCGGTAGCAAGATTAAGGGCAATATCGTCGGACAATCCCGTTATTCTGCTAATTTTAACTCCCGCCGATGGCTGAAGCTCATATCTTGTAACCGCTGGACCACGATTGATACCGATGATTCGTGTTTCGACGCCGAAGCTTTTCAGAGTATCTACTAGATTCTCGGCATTTTGCTTTAATTCCTGCTCAATATCCCCGTTAACTACCGATGGCGAAGGCGGATTTAGCAGTGAAATTGGTGGTTGCTTATATATAATCGGAACCTCTTTTTCGTCAATGAGGGACGTTTGCTCGTTTTCCTCAATTATTACATCATCGTCTAAACCGTTATTCTTAATAGCATTTTTGTCCGCCGCCATATGCGAATCCGTTACAACTTTCTTAATAATATCGTCCAGCGGCTCATCTTCATCGGTCGGGAGTGGAATTTCATCTTCTGCGTCCGTTTTATCCTGTGTTTGATTAACTACCGATGCTATAATAGGATTTGTCATATCGAGTGGCTCATCTGTATCAGATGGCTGTTGCTGGATATTTGCCGCTATTGACTTGAATTTGCTGCGTTTATTGGTATTAGAGGCTTTATTTAATTCTGCTTGTTCTTGCTTTAACTCACGTCTTTTTACTGCATTATCTTTAGAGTGCTCATATCCTTTTTTAAAGGGGAAAGCTATCCAGCTCAGCAATTTCTTCAGCGTAATTCCCGAAACGAGCATGAATACTACGAATACGAAAAGCAGTATTATAATCGTGGCGCCGAGCTTCCCAAATAGGGCGAGCAGCGGCCAGCCAATTACCGACGATAGGAATCCACCGCCTTTTAACTGCATTCCATCCGAATATAGCGAACCTAGCTTATCAAAGAATCCGTCACCTGCAACTTCACCAACTAAAATTACCTGGGCCGATCCGCTAATGAGGAGCATTAGGATTGTTCCCGATATAGCCTTTCTTTTTAGCTGATATTCCTCATCAATTGCGAGCATAATAGCAAGATATATTATCAGTGGCGCTAGTATGAATACGGATATACCTAACATTCCACGCAAAAACATATGTATCCCATGCCAAAGGGAATTACCCTCAATAAAAGTGAACGCTAGGAGTAGAATTCCAACAGCGAAGTAAATTACCGCCCAGAAGTTATTTTTGCTACTTTGCTGGTTGGACTTCTTTGCCTTTGAGGGTGCTTTTTTACTCCCTTTTTTTGTATTTGACATAGTTAACATCCCCTATCGCATCAAATAATTACTTAAATAGCTGCGTTATTACGGTCACGCCGTAGATTTTTTCAATCACACCAATGATAATTACAACTATACCTAATATTAAGGTATAGACTGCAAATATTTTAAATCTATCCGATTTTATTAGCCATTGCACAAGCTTAATAGCTAGGAATCCGACAACCGCAGAAATTATAAACCCGACTATGAGTGGTAGAATATCAATATTAGTCTCGGCACCACGCAAATCCTTGAATTGCAGGGCGCTTGCGGCGAGAATTGGCGGTATTCCAAGTATGAAAGAGAATTGCACTGCTTCTTCCCTTTTTAGCCCGCAGAGGATCCCCGATGATATTGTTGAACCGGAACGTGATACTCCTGGTAGTAATGCTATCCCCTGAAAAATACCAATGGTGAATGCATCGCCAGCGCGCATTTCCGCCATGCCTTTCCTCCCGCCGATAACTTTTGTCGATATAAATAGTATAAATCCTGTAAAGAGGAAACACACTCCCTCAAGAATTATATCATCGTCGGATGCCACTGCTTCAAATATATCTTTTAATATGTAGAATCCAAGCAGCGGAACACAGGCAAATATGAGCATGAAAATCATTCTCCTGCTGCCGCTCATTTCTTTCCATTTGAATTTACCACGGAAGATGTCACCGATTAAAAAGAAAAATTCTTTAATTAGTGCCCATATCGTTTTACGGAAAGCTATAAAAACCGCAAATAACGTGCCAAGATGCAAAACGATAATTAAGAGGATCGAATCCTCCCCCCTGATACCTAAAAAGTGATTCGCAATAGATAGATGCCCCGAACTGGATACAGGGATGAATTCAGTCAATCCCTGTATTATCGCTTGAATAATAGCGTCAATCATCGTCAAAATAAATCCTCCTAATTTTTCTTTTTTGATTTCTTTTTACAATTTGAGTGTGGTGAATATTTGTTGTCAAGATATAGGTACGGATCGGTGGAGATGAGCCTGCGTACCTCTAATGAGCCATTTACGTTAACTGCCTCGACTATGCCGCCCTCTATCGGTAATGCCTCAATTTTATATTCAACACTGGATAAGCCAAGTATGTCAAGTTCATTTACAATGGAATGGAATAGCATTTTTGCATCACCTTCTCCTACTCATCATGCGGCGATGCTTGCTCTGCTTTATTATCATCTTGCTGCTCGTTGTCATTGCCGCATTCGTCGCCACATTCCTCTAATGCAAGCTGCGCATCACGTTCTTCTATCAAGCCATATAGATGCTCAATCGCATCTGAAAGACCGCCAAGACTATCGATTAACCCTTCTTCGACGGCTGTTTCACCGTCAATTACTGTGCCGACATCCATAACAAGTTCGCCCGTTTGCATCATGAGTTCTTTGAACCTATCTGCGGGCATCTTGCTATTTTTAGTAACGAAATTCGTGATCCTATCCTGCATTTTATCGAAATATGATAATGTCTGCGGTACGCCGAGTACAAGCCCGTTTACGCGCACCGGATGTATTGTCATAGTTGCTGATGGCACAATGAACGAATGCATAGCACTTACTGCAAGTGGGACACCGATGGAATGACCGCCGCCGACAACAAGTGAAACTGTCGGTGTTTTCATTCCCGAAATAAGTTCGGAAATTGCAAGCCCGGCTTCAACATCGCCGCCGACAGTATTGAGGATAATTACAAGTCCTTTTATAGACCTATCCTGCTCTATTGCTACAAGTGACGGAATTATATGCTCATATTTAGTAGTTTTATTTTGTGATGGCAAAATAAAATGCCCCTCAACCTGACCGATTATTGTTAAGCAGTGTATGAGGTGTTTGGCATTCGGAGTTATGACTGAACCTGTTTCAACAATTTGTTCAGTCTGTTCATTTTGTTCCTCCTGCTTATTATCATTGTCCGTATCGGGCGCTGGTGAAGGTGGTGGCGCACTCGGTGGAGTGTATGTTTCTTCAGGCATAAAAATAATCCTCCGATTTATCATAATTAATGCGATTCCTGTTATAAGTACATCGCATCTTAAAGATAGTTTCCCACCGGGGGCGAATTTTATACCATTTATTATAATGCGTCTTTTAAGTTGCAAGCTATTTTCGCTCAAATGCATATATATAATTATACCATCGATGAAGATATTGTCAATAAAAACAAGTCGCCGCTTGATAAATACCGTTAATATCGCTAGAAGAATTTTAATTTAGCAATTTACTATGTTAATTTCTTGACAAAACTACCTCACATAGGCTAAAATGATATAATAAGATTGAAAAGGATGAGTATTATGGCATTAACTATTACAGAGAAAATTTTATCAAGTCATCTTGTCGATGGTGAGATGATTAAAGGCAAAGAAATCGGTATACGCATCGATCAAACATTAACGCAAGATGCAACCGGTACCATGGCATATCTTGAATTTGAGGCAATGGGAATTGATAGAGTAAGAACAGAATTATCCGTTGCATATATAGACCACAATACGCTGCAAAGTGGATTTGAAAACGCAGATGACCACCGCTTCATCGGTTCTATTGCTAAAAAGCATGGAATCCATTTTTCTAGGGCGGGCAACGGGATTTGCCATCAAGTACATTTAGAAAGATTCGGCGCACCTGGCAAGACACTCATTGGGTCGGATAGTCACACACCGACATCGGGCGGAGTTGGAATGCTTGCTTTCGGCGCTGGCGGATTAGACGTTGCCGTCGCAATGGGGGGCGGTGCATACTACATTACTATGCCGAAGGTGGTTCAAATAAACCTTAAAGGTAAACTCCGTGATTGGGTATCGGCAAAAGATATTATTCTTGAGGTGCTTCGCCGCTTAACAGTCAAGGGCGGAGTGGGCAAGGTTATTGAATATGTAGGCGAAGGTGTGAAAACTCTCACCGTTCCTGAACGTGCTACCATCACAAATATGGGGGCGGAACTTGGGGCGACGACGTCAATATTCCCATCCGACGACGTCACAAAGGAATTCCTCACCGCTCAGGGTAGGGGCGATTCGTGGGTGGAATTATCTGCTGACGAGGGCGCAGTTTACGATGAATATCATGAAATTGATTTGTCGGAGCTTGTTCCAATGGTCGCTTGTCCTCATAGTCCTGACAATGTAAAGACTGTTGAGGAAGTTGGCGAATTAAAAGTTGATCAAGTTTGCATCGGCTCATGCACAAACTCCTCTTTGCAAGATTTAATGAAAGTTGCATATATATTAAAAGGGAAGAAAGTCCATCCCGATGTTAGCTTAACTGTTACACCGGGCTCTAAACAAGTTTTCAATATGCTTGCTAAGAATGGCGGGCTATCCGATCTTATTGATAGCGGAGCAAGAATTCTTGAGAGTGCGTGCGGTCCATGTATCGGAATGGGACAATCCCCGAATTCGGGCGGTATATCGCTGCGCACATTCAACCGTAACTTCGTTGGACGATCGGGCACTGCCGATGCGCAAGTTTATTTGCTCAGTCCGGAAGTTGCCGCAATTAGTGCTATTACTGGTAAATTAACCGATCCTAGAACGATTGGTGATATGCCAAAATATGAAATGCCAGATAAATTCGATATTAACGATAATATGATTGAGCCCCCGGCAAGTGTTGAAGATAGTAAAGATGTTGAAATTTTACGTGGTCCTAACATTAAGGAATTCCCCATTGCTGAACCTATTGGTGAAGAAATCAAGGCATCATGTTTATTAAAAGTCGGCGACAATATCACGACGGACCACATCATGCCAGCAGGAGCAAAGATTCTTCCATATCGCTCTAACATCCCATATTTATCGCAATATTGTTTTGAAGTGTGCGACGATACATTCCCTCAAAGAGCGCTCGACGCTGGGCAGGGAATCATTGTTGGCGGTTCAAATTATGGGCAAGGTTCATCAAGAGAACACGCAGCTCTTGTTCCCCTCTATCTTGGAATTAAAGCTGTTATTACCGTATCTTTCGCACGAATTCATCGTTCCAACCTAATTAATGCGGGTATACTGCCCCTCAATTTTGAGAATGCGCAGGATTATGATAAAATTTCTCAGGGAGATGAACTCCTAATACCCGATGTGAGGAAAAGCATTGTAAACGGAGAAAAGATATGCCTTAAAAATCTTACAACCGGAGAGGAAATCCCGTTAGTGGCCGAATTGTCCGAACGTGCAAGGGATATTATCCTAGCAGGCGGATTGCTGAATTTCACTAAAGAGCAACAATAATAGGAGGAAATGACATGAGCAACAAAATTAAAATGACCACTCCCCTCGTCGAAATGGACGGAGATGAAATGACCAAAGTCATCTGGAAGATGATTAAAGACATTCTTTTATTACCCTATATTGACCTGAATGTAGATTATTATGATTTGGGACTTGAAAATAGGAATGCGACCAACGATCAAGTAACGTTCGATTCTGCATATGCAACTAAAAAATATGGTGTAGCTGTGAAATGTGCGACAATTACACCGAATGCTGATAGAATGAAAGAATATACTCTCAAGGAAATGTGGAAAAGCCCGAACGGAACAATCCGTGCAATTCTAGACGGTACTGTTTTTAGAACGCCGATTATCGTAAATGGCATTAATCCGTACATTCCAGGATGGAAGAATCCAATTACAGTCGCAAGGCACGCATACGGTGATATATATAAGGATGTGGAGGCAGTCGCCCCCGCAGGTTCGAAAGCTGAACTCGTTATCACACTTGCCGATGGAACGCAGAAACGTCAAGAGATTCATTCGTTCGACGGTGACGGCATTGTGCTAGGAATGCACAATACCGACGATAGCATTAGGAGTTTTGCTATATCTTGCTTTAATTATGCGCTCGATTTAAAGCAAGATCTATGGTTCTCGACCAAAGATACTATTTCAAAGGTATATGACCATAGATTCAAAGATATATTTGAGGAAATCTATGAAAGTGACTTTAAAGAGAAGTTTGAGCAAGCTGGTATCGAATATTTCTACACTTTAATTGATGATGCCGTTGCTAGGGTTGTACGTTCCGACGGCGGATATATCTGGGCTTGTAAAAATTATGACGGTGATGTAATGTCCGACATGGTTGCGTCAACTTTCGGCAGTTTAGCCATGATGACATCCGTGCTTGTGTCGCCCGATGGCGTGTATGAATATGAGGCGGCGCACGGAACTGTTCAAAGGCATTATTACAGGCATTTAAAAGGTGAAAAAACATCAACTAATTCGATGGCTACAATCTTTGCTTGGTCCGGCGCTCTTAGAAAAAGAGGAGAACGCGACGGCAATGCCGAACTAATGGATTTTGCCGATAAGTTGGAAAAATCTGCAATTGCCACCATCGAAGATGGCATCATGACTGGCGACTTATTCGGTCTATCGGACCTAGCGAATAAGAAGTCCGTCGATACTGAAACTTTCCTACATGAGATTAATAACCGACTAAAGAAGTTAGTATAGACAATACACGCAATACGGGAGGTGCTGACTAGTGTCAAAGAATACTACCGTTTCAAATTCGGTTATACGGCGTTTGCCACGGTATTATCGCTTCTTGGGGGACTTGCTATCGCAGAATGTAGCGAAAATGTCCTCTAGGGAATTATCGGAAAAGATGGGGCTAACCGCATCGCAAATTCGGCAAGATTTAAATTGCTTTGGCGGATTTGGGCAGCAAGGGTATGGATATAATTTAGCGGAACTGTATAAAGAAATCGGCAGCCTATTAGGTGTAGATAATCAAGTTAAAACAATTTTAATCGGTGCTGGTAATCTCGGTCGTGCTATTGCATCGCATATTGATTTCAATAAGCGTGGGTGCAATCTTATCGCCATATTCGACTCCGACGAATCCCTCAAAGGGACAAATGTTGCAGGTGTGCCCGTTCATCACATTGATGAACTTAATGAATTCTGTAAGGAAAATAAGCCCGTAATCGCCATTCTGTGCATCCCTAAAACGGGCACGCAGGCAGTAGCAGATGAGCTTGTTTCTATGGGTATCAAGGCATTCTGGAATTATTCTCACTACGATTTACACGTCAATTATAAAGATATTATCGTTGAGAATGTGCATCTTGGCGACAGTCTATTAACACTGACCTATCGTGTCAACAACCAATAAATATAATTTTAATCGTCATCACTTTTTTTGATTAAGAACATTCTTCAAACTAAGTGTTGACGATTTTTTGTTATTCAGATATGTTTGTGTATAATAACTATAATTGTCGGAAAAGATAACTTTTTATTCTATGTAATTTTGCATAAAAATTGGTTGACTTCTTTGTGCAATTGGTATATACTAAAGTTGTGAATGATTTAACAATCTTCACATTTCAGAATAGAATGTACGAGTTACTATTAAATTAGACTTAATTATATTAGAGGAGGAAATGATAATGGCAACAAAAAAAGAGCAGACTAAAAAGGCTCCCTCAATCGATAATGAGGCTATGATTAACGAATTAGTTGTGAATGCCGATCAAGCGTTGAAGGAGTACATGGAGCTCGACCAAGAGCAAGTGAACGAAATTGTTCATGAAATGGCACTTGCAGGACTTGATTCGCACATGGCACTTGCAAGAATGGCAGTTGACGAAACAAAACGTGGTGTATACGAAGACAAGGTAATTAAGAATATGTTCTCAACTGAATATATTTGGAATTCTATCAAATATGAAAAGACGGTAGGCATCGTTGATGAAAACGATTTAGAGGGCTATGTTGAGGTTGCTGAACCTATTGGAATTGTAGCAGGTGTTACCCCCGTTACTAACCCAACATCTACAACTATGTTTAAGGCAATTATTTGTGCCAAAACACGTAACCCCATCATTTTCGGTTTCC
Organism: uncultured Clostridia bacterium; assembly: GCA_938014915.1. Taxonomy (GTDB): domain Bacteria; phylum Bacillota; class Clostridia; order Oscillospirales; family Ruminococcaceae; genus JAAZLM01. The sequence continues at coordinate 3,748 of CALLQQ010000129.1, read as the reverse complement.
ATCCATCGGCACAAAAATGCTGTGTAGCAGCTGCTAAAATCCTCCGTGATGCGGCAATAAAAGCAGGTGCCCCAAAAGGCTGTATTCAATGGGTAGAATCCCCATCACTAGAGGCTACGAATCTGCTAATGAATCACCCTGGAGTTTCACTCATACTAGCGACCGGTGGTAGCGGCATGGTTAAGGCGGCTTATAGTGCTGGTAAACCTGCATTAGGTGTCGGACCGGGTAATGTTCCTTGTTATATAAATAAAAACGTTGATGTTGAGCGTGCTTGCACGGACTTAATGCTTAGTAAAACATTCGATAACGGAATGATTTGTGCATCGGAGCAAGCGGTCATTGTCGATAAAGATATTCAAAATGAGTTCGAGAAACATATGAAGCATTATGATTGCTATTTCTTAAACGATGATGAAATTAAGAAAGTTTCCGACTATGTTATTAATAGCGAAAAACAATCCGTAAATCCCGATGTTGTTGGGCAGCCAGCAGCATGGATTGCTAAGCAATCAGGGGTAGATGTTCCTGAAAACACTAAAATCCTACTTGCTAAATTAAATGATGTCGGTGCGGAATATCCATTATCAAGAGAGAAACTTTCGCCCGTATTGGCATATTATGTTGTTAAGGACGATAAAGAAGGATTCGACAAGGCTAGGAAGATGATCGAATTCGGTGGACTAGGTCACTCGGCTGTAATTCACTCCGACGATGAAGAACTATGTAAAGAGTACGGCGAAAAGATGAAAGTAGGACGTGTAATCGCCAATTCACCATCTTCACAAGGTGCTATCGGTGATATTTACAATACTAATACACCATCACTAACACTTGGTTGTGGTTCTTTCGGGCGTAACTCAACAACTTCAAACGTATCCTCAGTTAACCTAATTAACAAAAAGAGAATTGCAAAGAGGAGAACTAATATGCAGTGGTTCAAGATCCCGCCAAAAATGTATTTTGAGCATGACTCAATTCAATACCTAGCTAAAATGCCTAATATCTCACGTGCTTTCATTGTAACAGACCCCGTAATGGTTGACTTAGGTTATGTGTCCAAAGTCCTCTACTACTTGCGTAAGCGTAAGATTTATTGCCATAGTGAGATTTATTCCGATGTTGAGCCGGACCCATCCGTTGAAACGATTATGAAAGGTGTCGATGCGATGAACGCATTCCAACCCGATGTAATCATTGCCCTTGGTGGAGGTTCAGCAATTGATGCGGCTAAAGGTATGTGGCTATTCTACGAACATCCCGATACTTCATTCGATGGACTAAAACTTAAATTCATGGATATTCGTAAACGTGCATTCCAATTCCCGTCACTCGGAACTAAGGCGCAGCTTGTTGCAATTCCTACGACGTCTGGAACAGGATCGGAAGTTACTGGATTCTCCGTTATTACAGATAAAGAAAATGGCAATATTAAATACCCACTTGCTGACTATGAGCTAACACCTAATGTAGCAATAATTGACCCTCAATTTGTTATGACAATGCCTAAGGCAATTACTGCCGATACGGGAATGGACGTTCTAACCCATGCAATTGAAGCTTATGTTTCCGTCCTAGCATCGGACTATACTGATGGTCTTGCTATCAAGGCAATTGAACTTGTATTTGAATACTTGCCTCGTGCATACCATAATGGCACTACCGACACGGAGGCACGTGAAAAGATGCATAATGCATCCGCCATTGCTGGAATGGCATTTACAAATGCGTTCCTCGGAATTAACCACTCACTTGCGCATAAAATTGGTGGCGAATTCAACGTTTCACATGGTAGAGCGAATGCAATTCTACTACCGCACGTTATAAAATATAACGCACAGAAGCCGACTAAATTCCAAATCTTCCCGAAATACGGCAAATTCATTGCTGATGAGAAGTATGCGAAAATTGCAAGCTATCTTGGATTGCCTGCATCGACAACTGAAGAAGGCGTCGACAGTTTAATTAAAGCGATTAGAGATTTAATGAAGAATCTTGAATTGCCGATGACATTTAAGGAATGTGGAATTATGGAATCACTCTACAATTCTAAGATAGACATTCTAGCCGATAGGGCTCTAGAGGATCAGTGTACACCAGCGAATCCACGTGCGCCCCTCGTAACCGAATTAGCCGATCTATATCGCAAGGCTTATAACGGTAAATAACCCCCCTCTATTTAAAATATAGTAATCCGCACAAGCAATAATGCTTGTGCGGATTGCATTTATCCAGTTGGGAAATCAATGTTTTTATCTATCTTCTTTGGTTTGCCTTGCGTGGGCTTATCTATTTCATCTTTTGCAACGTCGTCGTTATTGTCCTCCCCTTCCGCTTCGGTATCATTATTTACATCTACATCTGTTTCGGGAGGTGTCGTTACATCGCCCGGTGAAGAATCCGCCATATTACTATGCTGGACACCGTTATTGTCGATGCGATAATCGGACTTATAAATTAGCTCGCTCACCGTCACAAATTCAAAGCCATTTTCCTTTAGCTTTTCAATTATTTCTGGGAGCGCCGCCATCGTATTCGGTCTATCGTTGTGGAAAAGTAGAATATCGCCGCCCTGTTTCGTTCTAGACACTATGCGATTAATCATTTTATCTTTCTCAAGGTCTTTCCAGTCGATACTATCGACATTCCATTGAATGAATTTATATCCCATTCCCTCGACTGTTGTTACGACTTTGTCGTTATATTCGCCGTACGGTGCACGATAGAGAGTTGGTGCTACTCCTGTTACTTCTTCAATCTTGATGCCGCAATTCCTAGTATCTTCAATTAATTCATTAATTCCTATCTTTCGTGGATGGGGATGTTTATCGGAATGGTTCTGAATTTCATGCCCCTCGTCAAAGAATTTTTTAATATCTTCGGGGAATTTATCCACCCATTCGCCTGTAACGAAGAAAGTTGCCTTTACATCGCCCTCCTTCAATATTTCGATTAATTCATCGGTGTCGGTATTCCCCCATGCCGCATCGAAGGTGATGCTAATTTTTTTATCATCCCTATTTACCGAATAAATAGGGACTTTTTTTGAACTTGCTCCCGTATTAACCGCAGAAAGAACTGCATAGATACCTATTGAAATTCCTGCAATTATTAACGTAGTGCATATTACTACTCTTAGTAGCTTACGCTTTGTCATAGTCAATACATACATAATCACGCCGCCTTTACGATTTTATCCTTACTATATTGTATATGCCTGCACTGCTTGGACTAATTAGTAAAATAATAAAATATTGATGTTGACAAAGATACTAAGATAGGTTATAATAATATGGTGATAAAAAATTACGGTATTTTTTATTGAAAATCTAATATGCCGCTGTGGTGGAATAGGCAGACACAAGGGACTTAAAATCCCTCGGTTGAATAGACCGTACCGGTTCAAGTCCGGTCAGCGGCACCAATCAAACCCCCTCAAACATAATGTTTGCGGGGGTTGTTTTTTTACCATGTTCGCTTATGCAATTATAGTAGCGATGATTCAATTTCAAAGTCTTGCTATTGCTTAATTAGCATGAAAAGGTTATAATTAACATTGGGTGGTGATTAAATGTCGGAACTGCGGAAACTCGACAATGTTAAGAAGCAATATTCTAATGATAAGAATCTATCGATTCGCACCAATCTACATATTAAATATAGTACAAACACGCAGGGGTTCGTACCTTGGCTTTTTGAGCAATATAATTTCGCCGCAAACTTCGCTATTTTGGAACTTGGTTGTGGG
>CALLQQ010000128.1 GCA_938014915.1 uncultured Clostridia bacterium | reverse complement strand
GCTTCTTATCCGGGATGTGCGGCGTAATAATTCGCACATCGACACCGCTCTCAGATGCTAGTGTTAGGGCAGTTTGCATTTCATGGTCGATAATTAAATACGGGGTTGTAATATATATATAATCAGTCGCTATATTAATCATATTCATATGGCTTAATTCGCACACGTGGTAATCATCAAGTGGCTCATCGTTGAATGGTTGCACATATCCATCACTAGGATAGGGTTTATCGACAAGGTAGTGATTATATTCGGGGGCAATGCCCGTTGTGAAATGCCAAATCTGGAGGAACATAATCGTCAATTTATTTACGGCATCCCCATAGATAACAATTGCAGAATCCATCCAGTAACCGAATCTATCTTTCTTATTGATGTATTCATCAGCGAGATTAATTCCACCTGTGAAGCCAATATACCCATCTATAACGCAAATTTTCCTATGGTCACGATAGTTTATATGTACATCAATAGAGGGTTTTATCGGATTAAAAATACATACTTTAATGCCGTATTCCTCAAGCTTTTTATTATATTTTCTTTCGAGGCTGCTAATTGTGCCAAAGTCATCGTATATAATTCGCACATCGACACCATTAGCCGCCTTATCTTTTAAAATATCAAGTATCGTACTCCACATATACCCTTTTTTTATAATGAAATATTCAAGGAATATGAACTTCTCAGCCTTCCTCAATTCTGAAACTAATCGTTTGAAGAATACGTCACCTGGTGATAGATATTCTGATTGGGTATTGCGATATAGCGGGCTATTTGATGTGAACCGCAGGTACTCAGATTGCCGTGCTACCCGTGGGTCAATTTCACGCAACTCATCATAGATACTCTCATCTTCCGGCAGGATACCGTCGGACTCTTCATGTGCCTCATTCAGCCGCGATCTGATTTTATTTGATAATGCGCCCCTACCAAGGAAGAGGTAGAACACGCCGCCGAATAGCGGAAAAATCAGCATTGGCACAATCCATGCAAGCTTGAACATCGGGTTCGTGTTTTTGTTGACGATAATTATAGCAAGTACAATGCTCAAAATCTCCATAAAGGCATAGAAATAGACATAGTAAACATTGAGGAAAGCAATAGAAAACAATAGAATTGCTAATTGAATTGCTATCAAAATTACTACAACTAATATGCGAGATTTAAGAACATTCATTATTTTTTTCATGACTTTACACCTTTGGCACTCCTTGATGTTGCAATGACTTCTTCATAAATATCAATTAGATAGCTGGAGAATTTCTCATCATTCGCACGTTCGACCGAAGCACGAACAACATTCCTTTGGCGCTCTTTTTCTTCTTCGGATTGGTTCATTAATATCTTTAATTTTTCGTACATATCGTTTGCATCGGTAAAAGAATATCCTGTAATACCGTCAATTACTTGATCTTTATTTAATTCATCATATAATTGCAATACTGGCAGACCTGTCGCCATTCCCTCCAGCATTGAAATAGAATTAGTATCGGAAAGTGATGCCGTGATATAAATATCGCAGCCAGCATAATATGGTGGTAGATCGTCGTGAGGTACTTCCCCGGTAAAAACCACCATATCATCAATGCCGAGTTCTTTAGTCATTCGCTCTAAATTTTCCTTTTCTGGTCCATTGCCTATTATCAGTAAACGGAGCTTGTCTCTATGGTCGACCGATTCAGCCCAGAATTCAAGCAATATATCAACGCTCTTCTCTCTGCCAAGACGTCCGCAAAAGCAAGCTACCGTATAGTCGGATGGAATACCGTACTTCTGGCGGAACTGTACTTTCTTATCTTCATCAATTCTATCCGGGGAGAAAATATCTAGCTCAACGGGGTTGGGAATTACATTAACTTTCTTCCTAACGCCACATTCACGGAAGAATTTCTCAACCTTTTTAGACGGGCCTGTTAGGGCATTTGCATTCCTAGCAAGCAGACGTGCATATGTGTGAGAAACTTTCTTAACAATAGGCACAAAGGGTCTAGGTGCGATATAGTAGAGATATTCGTCATACATAGTGTGGAGCGTGTAAACGAGCGGCTTGCGCAGCATCCTAGCGATTAGCGCACCGGATAGCCCAATGCCGAATTCATTGTGAATGTGGATAATATCGGGATCGTACTTTTTAAGCAGCTTTAATCTTCTAATACTCAGTGGTGATGCTAGGCTATAATTATATAACTTCTTTGAAGTGACGGCAGGGCAATGCAGCACACCGTCATTAGTCAGATACTTATTAGTATCGGCATCAGCCTTAACTACAAGAACTTGATGTCCGTGTTTCTCAAGTCCGTCTTTTAATATCTTAATATGAGTGGCAACACCGTTAATATCGGGTAAATATGTTTCCGTAAACAAGGCAATTTTCATAAATAAATCCCCCTTAAAACTAACAAAATCAATATGCCATAAAGAATAAAGTGATTTTACGCGATGCTACTTTAATTTAATTTGCTATAACGAAATTAACCGTTACCAATGATTGTATCACTTCATATATTACACTAATACTAACCATTTTTCAAGTTAGTTGCTAATATTATATGGCGAATTCTTAGCAAATTACTAATATAGTAAAATCGATTGAAAATAGAGATGTAATATAGTATAATAAAGATTGATATAAAGGTGCGTCAAGTTGGTCAAGCTGCCCATTAGATAGTAAAAGGCTGTGAAAAAACAAAATTGGCGCCCATATATGAAGATGAAAGGGATGAGGATAATGTCGGATGAGCATAAGGTAGCATTGAATAAGGTAATAGAGGAGTTTGACCTTGAAACAATATATCTACCGCAGGAGGCAGAAGAAATTTTTGTTTCAACTAATGATGTTAATCGACCGGGCTTGCAGCTCAATGGATTCTATGAGTACTTTGATCCATCGAGAATACAAATTGTCGGGAAAATGGAGTTTGCCTATCTTGATACAATTGATGGGCCAACCCGCCGCAAACATTGTGAGATGCTCTTTTCTAAAGAGATTCCTGCTCTTATTATCGCACGAGATCTTGAAGTTTATCCAGAGATGTTGGAGTTTGCTGATAAATACAAGGTTCCGCTACTTCGCAGTAAGGAGAGTACATCAACTCTCCTATCAAAGATAATTGCATTCCTTAACCTTGAACTTGCACCACGAATCACTAGGCATGGTGTATTAATTGAAGTTTATGGTGAGGGTATGCTCATACTAGGTGAAAGCGGTGTAGGTAAGAGCGAAACGGCAATTGAGCTAGTTAAAAGAGGGCATAGGCTTGTCGCTGACGACGCAGTCGAAATTAGGAAGGTGTCGAACATAACATTGCTAGGCTCATCGCCTGATAATATCCGTCACTTCCTAGAACTTAGGGGTATAGGCATTATAAATGCAAGAAGAATTTTCGGTATGGGTGCTATTAAGGTGACGGAGAAAATCGACTTAATCGTAGCATTGGAGCAGTGGAATCCTGATAAGTCCTATGATAGAATGGGCGTCGACAATCAATATACGGAAATTCTAGGTGTTCGTGTTCCTTCCTTAACAATTCCAGTTAAGCCGGGGCGGAATCTAGCAATAATCCTTGAAGTGGCTGCAATGAATAATAGGCAGAAAAAAATGGGCTATAACGCAGCGCAGGAATTGTTAGAGAAGCTAGGCATGAATATGGAGGCGACAGAAACAGTAACACAATGGGATGGATTCTAAATAGATATAAATAACGCAATTTGAAACGCATAGACAAAAGATGGAGATGAATATATTGCAAATACTAGCAGATACACATACGCATACATTAGCATCAACACACGCATATTCAACGATAGCAGAGAATTGCAGTGCTGCCAAGCAAAACGGTGTAAAGGCAATTGCCATGACAGACCATACGCCAGCAATGCCCGATGCGCCGCATATGTGGCACTTTTATAATATGAAAGCTATCCCGAGGATGATAGATGGCGTCTATGTAATTCGTGGGGCAGAAACAAATATAATCAATTTCGATGGTGAAGTTGATTTAACGCAGGAGGATTTAAAGCGGCTTGAATGGGTAGTAGCATCTTTTCACGATCCAGTATGTCCGCCGAGCAGTATCGAGGAGAATACACGTGCGTACGAATTACTTGCGAGGAATCCTTATATAGATGTGATAGGTCATCCTGATGCTGATCCTTATCACTGCGACTATGAACGCATGGTAAAGACTCTCAAGGAATATGATAAGCTCGTTGAGATTAATGAGAATTCTATTAAAACTAGGCGGGGCGCAAGGAAGAATTCTACCGAAATTGCACGGATATGTAAGAAATACGGCGCAAGGGTAGTAGTCAATTCTGATGCGCATTATGCTGGCAAAATTGGAATAGTGCCCGAAGCAACTAAATTGCTAGAGGAAATTGACTTCCCAAAAGAGCTAATACTTAATGCCGATTGGGATATGTTTAAAGAATACATTGTAAACAAGCGTGGCAACATATTTTCTGTTGATTGATAATATCTATTAATATTGCCAATGCAATTGTAAATGCATGAATTGCTTTGGTATAAAAGAGGGAGAATATTATGGAATATAATATAGGAATTGACCTTGGCGGTACAAATATAAATGTCGGTGTCGTCGATAGTAACTTTAATATTGTCGGTAGGGGGGCGCTTAAAACCAATCTTCCACGGCCCGAGGGGGAAATTGCCGATGATATTGTAAAGGCGACTACCTTTGCATGTGAAGATGCAGGTATTACAATTGATGAAGTAGCGAGTATCGGCATTGGCACACCTGGATCGGCAAATAGGGAAAGTGGAATTGTAATCTATTCAAGCAATTTAGGGTTCGACAACACTGATTTAAGGGAACTTTTATCAAGCAGGTTTAAGAAGATGAGTAAAAGCGGCACGGAAGAATTCGCTAAAATTTTTGTAGAAAATGATGCGAATGCCGCCGCCTATGGTGAGATGCTTGCTGGTGCGGCGAAAGATTATGACAATGTTGTTGTAGTCACACTTGGCACCGGTGTCGGCGGTGGAATTATAATAGATGGCAAGATTTATAGCGGATTCAATTATTATGGCGCCGAACTTGGGCATAATGTAATTGAGTACGATGGCAGACCATGCCCATGTGGCAGGAATGGCTGTCTAGAATCCTATGCATCGGCAACGGCATTAATTAAATCAACAAAAGAGGCGATGCTCAGGGATGAAAATTCTAAATTGTGGGAGATATGCGACAACATAGACAATGTTAATGGCAAGACGGCATTCGATGCAATGCGACTAGGTGACGCATCGGGTAAGGGAGTTGTCGACGAATATATTAGCTATCTAGGGTGCGGACTTGTTAACATCATCAATACATTCCAACCGCAAATGCTATTAATCGGTGGCGGCGTATGTAAAGAGGGCGATTACCTCACTAAGCCGTTAGAAGCGATTATAGCACGGGAGAGTTATAAGGTTAGCCCCGACATGGCGACGAAGCTCGGCATTGCTAAACTTGGCAACGATGCTGGCATAATCGGCGCCGCATTTCTATATCAAATGAGTGAATAATGGGGGAAACTATCAGCATGGACTTTACTGTTATTGAGGGAATTGCCCGTAAATATCATTGTGAAATTCTATATGATGAACCGATGTGCAATTATAATACGATGAAAGTGGGCGGCAATGCCGAGGCGCTAATAAAACCGTGCAGCATTTCATGCTTGTCCGAAGTTATTGCACAGTGCAACGAACAAGGTATAAGATACCATATCGTCGGAAAAGGGTCGAATATTATCGTTAGCGATAAGGGGATATCCGGCTTAATCATCGTTATAAGCGAGGATTTTTCAAGGGTAGAACTTATTGATGAGAATACGATTGAATGTGAGGCGGGAGCATCTCTATCAAAGGTATGTTCATTTGCGCACAAAAACTCCTTAACGGGACTTGAATTTGCGTGGGGAATTCCCGGTTCTGTCGGCGGTGCGGTATATATGAATGCTGGCGCTTACGATGGTGAAATGAGCGAAGTCGTGCTATCGTGCGAGCAAATCGACCTTGACGGGAATATTAGCACAATTGAGAATAAAGATATGGACTTCTCCTATCGGCATAGCTGTTTTTTTGATACGAAGGCAGTCGTGGCGGTAGTGAGGATTAGGCTGAATAAAGGCGACAAAACTACAATAAAAGCACGAATGGACGAATTGCTAATGCGGAGGAAAACACGTCAGCCACTTGAATATCCCAGTTCGGGGAGCACATTCAAACGTCCGAAAGGTAGCTATGCATCACTATTGATTGAGCAATGCGGACTTAAAGGAACGAGCGTCGGCGGTGCTGAAGTCAGTGAGAAACATAGCGGATTTATTATAAATAAAAATGGCGCAAGCTGTGAAGATATAAAAGAATTAGTTGCAATTGTTAAGGAAAAAGTTGTATCACAGACGGGATATACATTAGATTGTGAGATGCAAATTTTAGAGGATTAATTGCATTTAATAGGGGGCAATGAATTGGAAGTTGTAATTATTACAGGAATGTCAGGATCGGGCAAATCGGGAGCGGCAAAAGTCCTAGAAGATATTGGATACTTTTGCATTGATAATATGCCGCCTGAACTACTGCCGAAGTTTATAGAAATATCATCGAAATCCGCTGGCGAAATTGAGCGGATAGCGATAGTTACTGATATTCGTGGCGGAGAACTATTCTTCAGACTATCGGAATATATAGATGAGCTAATGGAAATTGGCATATCGGTGAAACTCCTATACCTTGATGCCGCGGACAATGTAATAATTCAGCGCTATAAGGAAACGAGGAGAAAGCATCCGCTTGACGAGAGGGTGCAGGGTAATGTGCGTCAAGCAGTCCAACTTGAGCGTGAAATTCTAGCACCAATTAGAGAAAAGGCGGACTACTATTTTGATACTTCACTAACATCACTTGCCCAGCTAAAGGATCAGGTAAAATCAATTTTTCTTGAAAAGGCAAGTGACTCAATGATAGTGAATCTTGTTTCGTTCGGATTCAAATACGGTGCAGCGAATGAGGCGGACTTAGTCTTTGATGTGCGATGTCTGCCGAATCCGTTCTACCTACCAGAGCTTAAAAATAAGACGGGTCTAGATGCCGAGGTTCGGGAATATGTGATGAGTCACGATGCGGCAAAGCAGCTGCGCATCAAGCTAGAAGATTTAGTTGAATTCCTCATTCCTCACTATGTAAAAGAGGGGAAGAGTCAGCTTGTAATAGGATTCGGCTGTACTGGCGGCAAACATAGATCGGTAACATTTGTTGAAAATATGCGGGATTTCCTAGAGGAGAGAGGCATCAAGGTGCGTGTATCGCACAGGGATATTGGCAAGAATTAACCTCTTGCAGGGGAGGGGAAAATGACCTTTTCATATACCATAAAAACCGAACTTTGCGATTTTGCAAGACGGGATATTGTTAATAGAAAAGCCTGCCTATATGGGATGTTAATGTTCTTACGGCAGAATTCAACCGACAATATTTCATTGCATACTGAACATGAGGGAGTGGCGACTTTGTTCGTGGATTTCATTCACGATATTATTGACGAGGGTATGAAAATTCGCTTTTCCTCCACTACTAAAAGGAATGGCGGCACATTGCATTCAGTATTGATTGACGATGCCCACGACCGCAATGCGATTCTGTCTTATTTTGGACAAGTTGATGAGGGCATAAATAGTGATATTGTATCGGGAAGTGATGAATGCATGAGCGCATTCCTAAGAGGGGCATTCCTCGTTTCAGGGAGTGCGACGGATCCAAGCAAAGAATATCACTTTGAAATCAATGCGCCATCGCAGGGAATTTGTGATGAAGTGGTTAAACTAACCAATGAACAGGGCATGGAGGTTAAAGGTGCTATAAGGAAGGAAATGCCGTTCATTTACATAAAGGGAAGTGAGAAAATCGAAGATATTCTCACATTCATGGGAGCGACGAAAAGTTCGCTCAAGCTTATGAATATAAAAATTTATAAAGATGTTCGCAATAGGGTTAATCGCACCACGAATTGTGAAACTGCAAATATAGATAAAATTGTGACGGCATCTGTTAGGCAGGTAGCCGACATTGAATACATAATTGAGCGTAAATCAATGGGTCTGTTAGACGATGAATTAGTGGAGATAGCCCAGCTAAGATTGGAGAATCCGGATCTTTCCTTACGTGAATTGGGGCAGGCACTCAGCACTCCAATTAGCCGCTCAAGTGTGAATCATCGATTGATGAAAATATCTAAAATAGCTAGCGATTTAAGAACTAGAATGGGTTAACAGACATAGAAAGGGGCGCCAATAATGAGTGGTACAAAATTTGTGCATTTACATGTTCATACGGAATATAGCTTGCTTGATGGCGCTTGCCGAATTCCACGACTGGTTAAAAAGGCAAAGGAGCTAGGGCAATCGGCAGTAGCAATTACCGACCATGGCAGTATGTATGGTGTCATAGATTTCTACAACGAATGCAAAAAGCAAGGCATTAAGCCGATAATCGGGTGTGAAGTGTATGTAGCACGAAGAACGAGGCACGATAGGGAATATAGATTAGATGCGAGTCCCCACCATCTTGTGCTTCTATGCAAGAATAATACCGGCTATCAGAATTTAATTAAACTTGTTTCGCTAGGGTATACCGAGGGGTTCTATAATCGTCCACGTGTTGACTTTGAATTACTTGAAAAGTATAGTGAGGGTTTAATTTGCCTTTCCGCTTGTCTAGCTGGGGAGATTCCACGTTTATTGGCGGCTGGCGAATTTAGCGAGGCTAAGGCTATCGCATCAGAATACAATGCCTTATTCGGTGATGGGAATTACTACATTGAAATTCAAAATCACGATATGGACGAGCAAAAGCGATTGCTCCCATATCTATATAGGCTATCGGAGGAAACGGGCATACCGCTTGTTGCGACTAATGATGCGCATTATATCGATAGGGAAGATTCAAAAATGCAACATGTTCTAACTTGCATAGCAACGAATACTACTATCGACGGGGAGGGCGGACTGGAATTCCCGACCGATGAATTCTATATTAAAAGCGCTGATGAAATGTTGGAGCTTTTCCCCGATTATCCACAGGCGATTAGCAATACGGTTGATATTGCTGATATGTGCGATATATCGTTCGAATTCGGAGTGACAAAATTGCCCCGATTCACAATTGAGGGGTATGAAGATAATAATGTTTATTTCAGGGAACTTGTGTTTGATGGTATGCATAGGCGATATGGGCAGAATCCATCGAGCGAGATTAAGGCAAGGCTGAAATATGAGATTGATGTAATTACTTCAATGGGTTATGTTGATTACTTCCTCATTGTGCATGATTTCATAAGATACGCAAGGAAGAAAGATATCCCTGTCGGACCGGGTAGAGGATCGGGCGCTGGCAGTATTGTAGCGTACTGCATAGGCATTACAGGTGTTGATCCGATAAAGCATAATCTAATTTTTGAGAGATTCCTCAATCCGGAACGAATTACAATGCCGGACTTCGATATAGATTTTTGCTATGAAAGACGGCAGGAAGTTATAGATTATGTTGTGCGAAAATATGGCAGTGACCATGTCGCACAAATAATAACATTCGGAACAATGGCGGCACGTGGCGCATTAAGAGATGCAGGCAGAGCGATGGGGATACCCTATCAAACTGTCGATACCGTCGCAAAGATGATACCGAGCGAACTTGGCATCACAATTGAGGGCGCACTTGAGAAATCTAAGGATCTAAGAGAGGCGGCAAATAACGATAGCTCCATTGCGGAGCTGGTCGAAACAGCACGTAAAATCGAGGGAATGCCGCGGCACGCATCTACCCATGCCGCTGGCGTAGTTATCACACGTGATCCCGTCGATGAATATGTGCCACTCCAAAAGAATGATGAGGCAATTGTAACGCAGTTCACAATGGGCGTGCTTGAAAGTTTAGGGTTGCTCAAAATGGACTTCCTAGGACTTCGCAACTTAACGGTAATTAAGGAATGTTCCGATTATATTCGTCTTACAGATCCGGACTTTGATATAGATAAGATCCCGTTTGACGATGAGGAAGTATTCAGAATGCTTGCCAAAGGACACACGCAAGGAGTGTTCCAATTCGAATCGGCAGGTATGAAAAGCGTCTTAATGCGTCTTATCCCCATAACGCTTGAGGATTTAATTGCGGTTATTTCACTCTACCGCCCAGGACCGATGGCGTCAATTCCTACCTATATTGAAAATAGGCACAATCCGCACAAGGTGAAATATAAACACCCGTTGTTAGAAGATATTCTTGATGTGACTTATGGTTGTATCGTGTATCAGGAGCAGGTAATGCAGATATGCAGAGTGCTTGCAGGGTATTCATACGGGCAGGCGGATTTAGTACGCAGGGCAATGTCGAAGAAGAATGCCGATGTTATGGAACATGAGCGGGAGAAGTTCATTTACGGAAGTAAAACTCCCGATGGAAAAATTCAAAGTGTGGGCGCCGTCGCCAATGGCGTTAGTGCCAAGGTAGCTGATGAAATCTTTGATGAGATGAGCTCATTCGCATCGTATGCATTCAACAAGTCGCATGCGGCGGCATATGCATATTTAGCATATCAAACTGCTTATCTTAAATGCCATTATAAGAAAGTTTATATGGCGGCACTCCTAACAAGTGTGCTTGATAATACCGATAAAATTATTGAATATATTGCAGAATGTGAGGCAATGGGAATAAAGCTATTGCCGCCCGATGTTAATCAGAGCGATATGGGCTTCACTCCCGTTGATGATGGGATAAGATTCGGACTGCTGGCGATAAAGAATCTTGGCAGGGGTTGCATTGACGAAATCGTAAATGAGAGGAAACTTAACGGAGAATTCACTGGTCTGTTTGATTTCTGTGATAGAATGTATGGCAAAGATCTAAATAAACGTGCTATTGAGGGGCTAATAAAGAGCGGTGCTTTCGATGGATTCGATTATAATAGGAAGCAAATGTTAATGGGATATATGAAAATAATCGATGGCATTGCAGTGGATAAGAAAAAGAATATGGAGGGGCAACTCGACCTATTCGGGGATACATCTGTTGACGATGTAGAATATATTAAGCTAGATTATATCGACGAATACGAAGAACATCATCTACTTGAAATGGAGAAGGAAGCCGTGGGAATTTACATCACGGGCCACCCGATGGGCAGCTATGCTCCACTTATAAAGCGGCTCAACCTATGTACGATTTCAGAGCTATTAGCCAATGCTAAAGAGGGCATGAACGGATACCGTGATAGGGATGTTGTGCGTATTCTCTGTATGCTCCAGAGTAAGAGAATCCATACAACACGCTCAAATGCCATGATGGCATTTGCCGTATTTGAAGATATGACGGGCAGGATGGAAGGAATCATCTTCCCGAATGTCTATGACGAATCAAAGTCTTATCTTGTAGAGAATGAGATCGTGCTAATTACGGGGACAATTTCCATTAAAGAGGAAGAAGAACCGAAAGTACTTGTAGATCATGTTTGTCGTGCAAGTGATATTGTAATAGAGCAGGAAAACACGCAGAAACTATATATCAAGCTAACATCAACCGATGAAATCGTGCTCGGGCACGTTTTATCTATTCTAGCCCGAAACAAGGGGAGTACAGGTGTGCGCATATATTTTGCCGATAAGAGGAAAACTACTATTCCAAAAGGTCTACAAGGCGTAAACATCAACGATAACTTAAAAAACGAACTAATAAAGATAGTAGGAAAAGAAAATATAGCAATCAAATGAATTGACGCAAGAAATTACTTGACACGGGGAATTTTACTGGTAGAATATATTATGAGGGAATTTGACTTTAATATTTATAAGTTAATATATAAGAGGAAGAGGAGATTATCTAATGAAAACAATTGGAGTTTTAACAAGCGGCGGAGATGCTCCCGGCATGAATGCTGCAATCAGAGCTGTAACAAGGACTGCTATAAGAAAAGGCATGAGAGTTATCGGTATACGCAGGGGATATAATGGCTTAATTAAGGGCGATATGTTTGAGATGAACGACAGGAGTGTTTCGGATATTATTCAAAGGGGCGGTACAATCCTATATACCGCTAGATGCCCCGAATTCCGCCATGAGGCAGGACTGCAAAAGGCAAAACAAGCTTGCATAGATGCCGGCATTGAGGGAATTGTTACAATTGGTGGCGACGGTTCATTCCGTGGTGCTGCCGATTTATCGGAAAGAGGGATCCCGTGCGTTGGTGTTCCGGGTACAATTGATAATGACATCGACTGCACAGAATATACAATTGGCTATGATACGGCAATGAACACAGCTATGGAGATGGTGGACAAGTTAAGGGACACCGCACAATCGCATGAAAGATGTAGCGTTGTCGAAGTTATGGGTAGGAATGCTGGCTATCTAGCGCTTAATACGGGTATTGCTTGCGGCGCATCATTCATTATTACAAAAGAGATGGACTATTCTATGGACGATTTAGTTGCTAAAATTAATAGCAGCCGCAAATCGGGCAAGGAGCATTTCATCATTATCGTTGCCGAAGGTGTAGGTAATTCCGAATGTATCGCCGAGCAAATTGAAGGGATAACAGGAATAGAAACACGTGCAACAATTTTAGGTCATGTTCAGCGTGGCGGTCGCCCGACGGTGAGGGATAGGGTAGTTGCAAGTGAGATGGGCAATTACGCAGTAGATTTACTTGAAAAAGATATTGGCAATAGAGTAGTGGGAATGCAGGATAATAAGATAGTCGATTTTGACATTCAAGAAGCATTAAAAATGCAGAAAGATTTCACAAAGGATCTATACGATATTGCAAATGAAATTTCTTTTTAAGTGTACGGCAACACCGTGTTAACATAGTGTTGATATAATAAAATTGCATGATATTAGTCGAAAGACTTCTGTTTTTGCAAAGCAGAGTAGATTTTTGCGCGTGAAGTGTTGAGTGGACGGGGAGTTGCCACTTAAACGAAAAGCCGTAGGCTTGCGGTGCAAGAGTCGCATCCCGCTGCACATAATCATAATAGGTAACCCATGTCTTTACCTACATTTGTTATGTGATAGCATTATGAATGGAGGGGTATTATGACATGGGTTTTACATTCCTTTAGCGATTCTGCTAAAGAGTTGAAGAAAGTACGTACTATTGCCGGAGCAGGCATGCTAATTGCCGTTTCGGTAGCGATCGATTCGCTAACAGTTAGCATAAGCGCATCATTGAGAATAAATTTTGCATTTCTGGCGCTTGCTGCGATTGGAATGCTATATGGGCCGACAGTTGCAATGCTCGCTGGCGCAATCACAGATGTGCTTGGATTCCTTGTAAGGTCGAATGTATTTGGATTTAATCCAGTGTGGACGGTATTCGAGATGATAACGGGGCTGATATACGGGCTGCTACTATATAAAGCGGGGAAGATGATTATTCCACGAATAATTTTCGCACAGGCGGCAGTCAATATCTTTGTGCATATTGGGCTTAATAGTTTGGGGCTAATTTATTTATTCAATGTTGCGCCCATACCACGATTAGTGTCGGCTACTATTAAAAATGGCATTTTACTACCGATTGAGATAGCATTAATGATAGCACTTCTTTTGCCTGTTAGGGAGATTAATAGGCGATTATCTTAGATGGTATATGCCAATAATAAAATGAGAATACAAAAACAAGCTATACTCCCCATAGCTTGTTTCTTGCTGTTTTATTGACAAGGAACGGATTAAATGTTAGAATATACGACATTATCATGTGGGAGTTGGAGGCATTTAGAATAATGGGATTATCTAAAATGTTCAGAGAATTCAAAGATGGGGATAGCAGAACGAGGAACAATATGTTGGTCGATTTGTTTTTGCAATTAATATCATCATATCTTTTTTCGGTGTCGCTATTCCAAATTTTCACTCAGTCTAGCATAAAATCACTGATGTATCCTACGCAAATTAAAATTCCAATACTGATACTTAGCATAGTAGTTGTATTTGTAATAATTCAGATAATGCGTGAACTATATGATTTTATCAAGGTGTCGCATTGTCTGTTAATATCGGCTGCCCTCTATGCGATAATAAGTACGATAAATAATGCAGGACAACCGTATTTTGCAATTGGCGTTGTGATAACATTATTTATTTTTATACTATATCTATTTAGAACGGGCAGGCTTAGCGAATTGGGATTCGAATTAAGCACTAGGAGCCTTATAATCACCGTGATAATCGGCTATCTTCTGATGTCGGCAATAATAGCAGTGAGCATCGTAATGAGATATAAATCGCATAACGGCTCAACATTCGACCTTGGCATATTCGCACAAGTCTACCACTACATGGCGAAAACGGGTCTACCCTTATCGACACTGGAGAGGAATGTTCTCCTTTCGCATTATGCTGTTCATTTATCGCCGATTTTATACCTACTTCTGCCCTTGTACATTATATTCCCTTCAGTCGAATTCCTACTAATTATTAAGCCGCTAATCGTATTCAGCGGAGTATTCCCCATTATGCTAATATGCAAAAGAAAGAAGCTAGGGAATTCGACAACTCTCATAGTGAGCGCTCTATATCTGCTATATCCAGCATTGTCCGCCGCCATGAACTATGATTTTCATGAAAATATATTTTTACCACCGATGATATTATGGACATTGTATTTTATAAAAAGAGATAGGTGGATACCGATTATAATATCGGTAATTCTAACATTAATGATAAAGGAAGATGCAGCACTTTATATTATCTTTATCGGTCTTTATACTTTCTTTTATCATAAAAAGCGGCTCAAAGGCATTGTAATATCGGGGATCGGTATAAGCTATTTTGCAATTGCAGTTGCTATAATTAATAGCTACGGTCTGGGCATAATGGATACAAGGTTCGAGAATTACTTCCCATTAGGTCAAAGCGGCTTGACATCGGTAATGAGGACATTGTTCACGAATCCCGTCTATCTAATTACGCAAGTTTTCACACAGGAAAAGGTTCTATTCCTAATATTAATGTTCCTACCGGTGATGTTTATCTGCTTCTATGTTAGGCGGATTTCAGCTTTATTATTACTTGTGCCAATGATCGTGATTAATTTGATGCCTGCGTATATCTATCAATATAATATCGGCTACCAATATGTATATGGAACGGGTGCGCTCCTCCTCTATCTATGTGCATGTAATATCGGCAATATACCGAAAAGGAATAGGAAGCCGATGATGTTTACTGCTATAATAGCAAGCCTAATACTCCTGATTTCAACAAACTTTATGACTGTACAACATAATATAAATTCGTATAGGCTCAATAAAGATAACATCGATGCGACCAACCGCATTCTTGATATAATTCCGCCAGATGCAACGGTGACAGCAGCAACTTACTTCACACCGTATCTATCGAATAGGGATGTTGTCTATATGTGGGAAGGAAAGGAAATGGGCACTGAATTCGTCGTACTTGACAATAGGGCAGATCCATATGATTATGAAGCTTATAAGAAGATATTAGAGGGCAATGGCTACCGTGTTCTTAATGGAGCTGGATATGCCCTGCTTTATAGGAAGATACCCGGTTAAACTTGAAATAGCACTAACTTTCTTTTTAAAAAAAGTTAGTGCTATTTCTTCGTTATGTATAAAAAAGTTAGTTATATTCGTGCTAGTCCGCTCTTAATTGCAATATCGGCGACAGCCTTTGATACTGCATCGACTATCCTTTTATCAAAAGCATCGGGCAGGATATATTCACGGGATAGCTCATCGTCGGGTATAATTCCAGCGATAGCGTGTGCAGCCGCCAAATTCATATCGTCATTAATCTCCCTAGTTCTGACGGATAAAGCGCCCTTGAATATACCGGGGAAGGCAAGAACGTTGTTAATCTGATTGGGGAAGTCACTGCGGCCCGTGCCAACAATGTATGCGCCTGCCTTAATGGCTGCATCGGGCATAATTTCCGGTGTTGGATTCGCCATTGCGAATATAATTGGGCGATCGCCCATTGAAGCTACCATATCGGCGGTTACTAAATTCGGGCGGGATACACCAATGAAAGCGTCCGCACCAGTGAGTGCATCTGCAAGTGTTCCTTTTCGGCGGTGCTTATTAGTTATCTTTGCAACGTTTAATTGTGCTGAATTTAAATTCGGATCACCATCGAATACAATGCCGCCAATATCGACCATGATAATGTCATCAAGTTCTAACTTCAGCAGAAGATTCGCTATTGCAATGCCAGCGGCGCCAGCACCATTGATAACAACTTTCATATCGCTGAGTGCCTTACCACTTGCTCTAGCCGCATTGATTAATGCGGCACAAGTCACAATAGCAGTACCGTGTTGATCGTCATGGAATATAGGAATATCAAGACTTTCTTTTAATCGGCGCTCAATCTCAAAACATCTTGGCGCTGCAATATCTTCAAGATTTATTCCGCCGAAACTAGGCGCAAGCAACTCAATTGTGCGCACAATTTCATCAACGTCTTTAGTATCGAGGCAGATGGGGAATGCGTCAACATCGGCAAATTCTTTAAATAAAGAGCATTTCCCCTCCATGACGGGCATGGAGGCAAGAGGACCAATATCGCCCAGCCCCAATACGGCTGTACCATCGGTTATGACGGCAACTAGATTGCCACGTCTTGTAAGTTCATATGATAGTGATGGGTCGTCTTTAATCGCCATACATGGTGATGCAACACCGGGCGTATATGCGATTGCCAATTCTTCTTTGTTCGTAACGGGCGCACGAGAATTAATTTCGATTTTGCCCTTCCATTCCTTATGATGTTCTATTGCTTTTTCGTTCATACTCACGATTCCTTTATTTATTTTTCTTTAATATACGTTCAATTGATTCTTTCGGTGTTATGTAGCTGCCAATTGGGCATGAATGAGATGAATACATACCGTGGAAATCCGATCCGCCAGTCGGGATAAGATTATGCTCAAGGCATAGTGATAGTATCCTACTTGTATCCTCGACCGTATTGCTATGGTGCCATGCTTCAATACCATCGAGCTTGCCGCTTTCGGCGAGTTCATACATAAGATCGAAGCTATCATAGATTGTAGGATGCGCCATGACGGCGAGCCCATCAGCTGAATGAATCATATTTATCACGAATTTAACATCCGGATACTGAATAGGCACATAGCAAGTCCCCGTCTTTGAATTAAAAAGAACGTGGAATAAATCGCCGAAATATTCCGTGGTATACCCTAAGTCAATGAGAGCATGCATAATATGCTGAGTAAAAATTGATGTGCTGCCTGCAGCATATTTTAGTACACTTTCCATTGTAATGGGGTAGATTTCCATGACTTTTTCGATCATTTTTTTCATGCGTTGCTTCCTTAAATCGCTGATTTTCATGCATAGGCCCTCTAACCGATCGGGCTTTTCCGGCATGTAGCATAGAATATGCACCTTGCGATTTCTTTTCTTGTCGAACGCAGAGAATTCCACACCTGGAATGATATGAACACCATATCTCTCACCGAGAACCATAGCACGTGAAGTTGACGCCATAGTGTCATGATCGGTGATAGAAATAAAGTCAATTCCAGTTCGCTTTGCCTGAGCGATGATATCCTCAATGCCTAGCGATCCGTCGGATAAACGTGTGTGACAATGTAAATCTCCTGTCATTTTTACACCCCTTCTACTATAAAAATAGCTAATTTGACATAGTTACTATTACAATTATACACTATTTTGTAGCAAAAACGCAAGCTTTTATATAAATCGCATATCGTATATGATGATATGCGCCATAAATGCTTGCGTTTAATATTCTTATTTTATTCGCTTCCCCTTGACTCTGGGCTTAGATTTTATCGGTTTTTCTTCGCCGCCCCTATCAGTGAATAGAGCATCTTCATCTTTGGCAAGATGCGCATATTCGGGATTCTCCTCACCGATTTCTTTATAATATGGGTCTATTACAAACTTCTGAATATATTTATACGAATTGAAACATATGATGAATCCCGAGAATGAAAGGGGGAAGATTGCTATAAACATCAATAGCAATGGTATTCCTGCAATATCCATCGTAAATGGTAGTAATATTAGCGGGAAATTTAGAACAATTAATAACAAAAAGGTTATAGCATTAGTCTTAATGCCGAGGAAGGAAAGGAAAAAGGCATTCTTCAATATCGGCTTCAATTTCAAATCAAGTGTGACAATCATTAAATGAATGTAGAAATGCATCATAATAAAAACAATTGTCATCGAGATACATATTATAAGCGGAAAGTATAGGAATGAATTATCGGCACTCCTCATAAAGTAAAAATAAATTGATACACTCATCAGTATAATGAAAACTAAATCAATTAATCCCATAATAAAAGACTGCTTAAAATTCTTGCGAAAAGCCCTGAAAAAATCGCTTGCAACATCGGCATGCCGTTCTTGTGAGAAATTCCTCAATACGAATATAAATCCTGATGTAGCAGGACCGATCGTTACAATCGGTATGCAGCATACAAAGTAAAGTATATTGAGTAAAATTAATTTCCAGAATCGGCGGAAGTATATCTCAAAAAACAGAAAAAAGCGCCTCTTTTTAGGTGCGTTTTTACTTACACCAGCGCCCGCCTTATTATAATCAAATAGCCCAAAGAATCCAGCCAATATATACATCCCCTTTTTTATCAGTCCTAATATTATTATAACGGTTATATTGTGTTTTGGCAAGCGGGAAGTAAATACTTATCGCCAAGCCACCACTTCAGAGGAGCAACCCCGCAAATAGGAAGTTTATCACACTATCGACTAAAGCGCCGAATCCGCATAAAATCAGTAGGATAGTGAATTTCGATAAATAGAGCCGAATCACTCCCGATGCTTCATCATCTGCTGAATTCCCGAGCGCATAACGCAGGAAGAAATTCGATAATTTAAGTGATTCCCTTGTTCCGATAACAATTGCAAGTGTTGATATTAGCGCACTTGGCAATATTAGAACAAGGCATATTAATAATCCTTTAAATCCCGTTGTCCAGTATAAATGCGACATTGAAAAGCCTAGCCCCAATCCCCTAAAAAAGGGTATGAATACGGTGAGCGGCTGACCAATAGCACTAAATCCTGTCGCGAAAGATATAATAATCAATAATCCGGAGCTAAAGAATGATGCTGATAGTGTTTGAAGGAGTGTTTGCTCCGTACGGCTCTTGAGGAATCCTTGCGTAATGAAAGATAATGTACGTATTCCACTTTCGCCAAGAGATGCGGATAGATATGAACCTATCAGCACACCTAATAGCATTACCACCATTAACGCTATAAAACCCTTTATCCGTAATATGAATTCTAGGGAATTCCCACCTTTTGATATTCTTCTCATAACATACCGTTCCTTTGCTTTAATGCTTGCGGCACAACTGCCTAAGTCTTAATAAAGGTATATGCGGTATGACTGATAAAAAGAACAAGCCTAAATCCTAAAAACTACTTCCCTAATTCGTATGCACGATTAGTGCAGGCATTGCAGGCATTACTCACGGTACCGAGCAAATCACCGTCATTCAGTGCGGATAGTCCTGCCACCGTTGTCCCGCCGGGTGAAGATACCATCTTAATTAAGTCATCGACATCATGGCCTGAATCGGTAATCATTTTAGCGGCGCCGATTAAAGACTGTGCAAACAGTCGCTTAACACTTTCTTCGTCGATGCCTTGAGAAGTCCCATAATCAATAAAGCCCTTTGCAAACAAATAGATGAAAGCTGGGCTGCTGCCATTAATCGCAATGACTTCCTTCATCTTATCCGCTGGTATTAATGCGACTTCTCCACATGAAGAATAGATATCGTGGATAAAAGATAGCTCATCTTCGCTAGTTGGTGCAGCAGAGGAAATTGCCGTCGCACCGAGCCCGATTAAAAGGGGCGTATTCGGCATTGCTAGAATAACTTTCACATTTTCATTAGTGCGTGATTTAAAATATTCTACCGATAAGCCAGCCGCATTCGATACTAGTACGGTATCACTTGTTATATGCGGCGCAATTTCATCTAGCACCGTCGGCATCACTTGCGGTATCACGGTAAGGAAAATATACTTGCACTCTTTTGCGATTTCAGCCGATGTTGGTAGGAATGTTGCATCGTATTTTTCGAGCATCTTCCCCTTATTGGAATCAATATCAGTAACAAAGATTTGTGAATCTTTGCCCAGCTGTGAATTCGCAATGCCTTTTATAATGGCGGTCGCCATATTGCCAGCGCCAATGAAACCAATTCTATTCATATCCATGCTCCTTAAAATTTAATCATAATGCTAATTTCTTTCTAGGAAAAAGTCCATCAGTTCGTGCCCGATCCCGAATCGCAATCCCGTCGCACGTGCGTGTTCTTCATCGAAGATTTCCACACCGGAATCTGCCTTTGTGCTATCGTAAATGAGGAAAGGCACATCATCATTAGTATGCGTCCTTAAAGACAGTGGAGTAGCATGGTCGGGCAATATCATAATGCGATAATCGCCGAGCGAATTCATGCCGCAAATTAGAGGATGCAGCAACCTTTTATCTATATATTCAAGTGAGCGCACTTTATTATCAATTTCATAACGGTGACCACATTCGTCGGGTGCTTCCACATGAATATATACAAAGTCAGCACCGCTTGCAAATTCATTAATTGCAGCATTTGCCTTTTCTTCAAAATTGGTGTCTATATAGCCTGTTGCACCTTTAACTTCGACTACATTCATTCCTGCGAATTTGCCGATGCCTTTAATAAGATCGACGGCAGAAATTACCGAGCCACGCAGTCCGTACTTCTCACTGAACGGCATTAGTGCCTTATACGTGCCCTCTCCCCAGAACCAGCAACTGTTAGCAGGGCGCAGCCCCTTTTCCATACGTGCAATGTTTATAGGATGATTTTTTAGAAGATTATAACTTTCCTCCATCATTTTTAGTAATGGCTGCGCATTCTTATGCGTCGGGAGATATTCACCAATATTTAAATCCAGGATATCGTGCGGCGGTGTTAATTTACCTAAATCCATTGTTCCCATATCCCATATTAATAAATGACGATAGCTTATTCCAGTGTAAAGGGCAAATTCATCATTATTAAAGTGCCCAGCTAAGTAGGAGATTAGCTCAGCCGCCTCCTGGGTTGAAATATCGTCGGCGCAGTAATCTATCATTGTCTTATCGGCAAAATTCTCTTCATCGGATAATGTGACGAGATTACATCTAAAAGAAATATCGGTATCTTTCATATCTATCCCAATGCTGCCAGCCTCCAGCGGTGAACGCCCTGAATAGTAAATTGCAGGGTCGTATCCGAATACGGAAAGATTAGCAACATCACTACCCGGGTTTAATCCGTCAGCAACAGTCTTGACAACTCCTACCGTAGATTTCGAAGCGAGGCGGTTCATATTCGGCTTGAATGCCGCAGTCATCGGTGTCATATTACCGAGTTCCGGCACGGGATAATCCGCCATACCATCACATAATAGAACTATATATTTCATAAAACATTCCCTTTCCTTTGTCGAGTATAACTATATTCTAACACCATATTATTTGTAGCGCAAGATATTATATCATTTGTTTTTATATTTATAGAATTTTTCAGTAAACCATATTTGCCCAACCTCAAATACCTTCCCATCAAGATAGGAAAGATGTCCGCCCTTACCGTTCAAGCTAAATCCCAATTTATATGAATAAAGTGATTGCTTATCAATGCCCATTCCATGACCGAGAGCATCACCATACTTCCTATCCCCGATTAGCGGACTACCTATATGCGCAAAATGCGCGCGGATTTGGTGCTTTCTCCCCGTGACGAGTTCCGCCTCAATGAGGCTCATATCATCGGCATAATCAAGCACATTGTAACGTGTTATCATAATTTTGCTGTTATCGGTTTTCGTATCCGTTATCTTAACAATATTCTTATCCCTCATCACTTCATGATAGGCAGTAATTTCATCCGACTGATTGGGTAGTCGCCCCTTAACTAGGCAAAGATACTTCCTATCAACAAGACGGTTCTTAATTAATTCGTTCATCGTGCGGAGCGTATTGGCATTTTTAGCGGCAATAACAATTCCGCCCGTATTCCTGTCTATGCGATTGCACAATGCAGGTGTAAAGGAATTTTCCTTCACAGGGTCGAATTCCTTCTTTTCGTATAAATAAAGCAAAATCCGATTAATTAAAGTATCGACAGTATTTTTATTATCTTCATGCACGACAATGTCGGGCGGCTTATTTACCAGTAGGATATTATCATCTTCATAGATAATATCGAGCGATTTCGCCGCACGGAGGAAATCCCTATTTATATCATTATCGAAGAATTCGTCATTTATATATAATTCGAGCAAATCCCCCTCTTTAAGTATTGTATTTACTCTACATCTACCACGATTAAGCTTAATCCTCTTGGTGCGGATATATTTATACATCAGGCTTTTTGGCAGTTTTTTTACCGCTTTTAATAGAAATTTATCTACCCGTTGCCCAGCGTCATTTTCAGTTATGGTGAATGCCCTCATTCGAATCTCCTTTTAACTCACAATAATATCTATGTTACAAGCAAGTATAGCATATTTCTGTTCAAATTGCACCTTTTCAAATGCCGTAAAATGTATTATAATGATAGTATACAATTGTTATATAGTTTGTATTTATATATTATGGTATAATGGTAGAAAAGGAATGGTGGTGGGGTTTAGTGAAGAATGTAAATTCGGGGCACAGGCAGCGCTTAAAACAGCGCTATTTGAAAGAGGGAATCGAGAATTTTGAACATCACAATGTGCTTGAACTACTACTTTTCTATGCGCTGCCACGGGTGGACACCAATAAAATTGCACATGAATTGATAAAGCGATTCGGCACAATTTCAGGAGTATTTAAAGCGCCAATTGAGGAATTAGTTAAAGTTAAGGGCATCGGCGAGAATGCCGCCATTCTTATAAATTTGATACCACAATTGATAAAAGTTTATGCCATTGACGATTTCGGCACTGAGCCGCTTGATTCATCTAAGAAGATGTGCGGATACCTAACTTCATGTTTTATAGGAACACTATCGGAGGAGGTTAGGGTGATATGCCTTGACGATCGGCTGCGGGTCATTTCCAACGATGTTTTATCCGAGGGCGGAGTGAGCAGGGTGGAAATTAGCGCTAGGAAGATTGTAGAAACGGCATTTAGGAATAATAGCGACTTAATAATTCTATCGCATAATCATCCTAATGGTGACGAGATGCCATCGGAGCAGGATATTGTTGTGACAAGGCATATAAATAATACTTTAAAGGCAGTGAATATTAAACTACTTGATCATATCATAGTAGGGAAGAATCGCACAAGCTCAATGCGTGATGGAGGATACTTCCATGATTGGTGAAAGCAAATCGGGCAAGATTATTGTAGCGCTCAAGGCGGTAATTGTATTTGAGGGCAGAATACTCATCATTAAGAGAAGTGATTATGACGATTTCGGCGCAGGAACATGGGAATTCCCCGGCGGGAGAATCAACTTCGGCGAAGAACTTCATGAATGTTTAGAGCGTGAAGTAATGGAAGAAACGGGTCTGCAAATTAAAGTGGGGGAAGTTCTCTATGCTTCAACATTCCTCACGAGTGAGAGCCGACAAGTCGTCGTTATAACATATCTATGCACGAGCAAAACGGACAAAGTAAAACTATCTTTTGAACATAGTGATTATCTATGGGCAAATAGGGAGCAGATAGGGGAGAAGTTATACAGAACAATTTTAGAAGATATGATATCGAACAATGTATTCGATAGGATTGAGATAGATTAGAATTAGGCAAAAAGGTAAGGAGATAATATGGACAGGTTCCGTCTAAAATCAAAGTTTAAGCCGATGGGCGATCAGCCTCAGGCGATAGAGAAGTTAGTTGAAGGGATAAATAAAGGGTATCGTGAACAGACATTACTAGGTGTTACGGGTTCGGGTAAGACATATACAATAGCGAATGTTATAGAAAAGGTTAATCGCCCAACACTTGTACTTGCGCATAATAAGACGCTTGCGGCACAGCTATGCAGTGAATTCCGTGAATTCTTCCCCGACAATGCAGTCGAGTACTTTGTTAGCTATTATGATTACTATCAACCGGAGGCATATATACCAAGCACCGATAGCTATATTGAGAAAGATAGTTCGATAAACGATGAAATTGATAAATTACGACATTCGGCAACATCTGCTTTGTCGGAGCGGCGTGATGTTATTATTGTCGCTAGTGTATCGTGCATCTATTCTTTGGGAAGTCCGATCGATTATCGGAACATGGTGCTATCAATCCGCCAAGGCATGGAAAAAGGCAGGGATGAAGTTCTAGCAAAACTTGTAGAAATACAGTATGAGCGCAACGATATTAGCTTCACACGTAATAAATTCCGTGTACGTGGCGATGTGGTGGAGATTTTCCCAGCGGCGTCGAATGAAAATGCAATACGTGTGGAATTTTTCGGTGATGAGATTGAGCGCATTAGCGAATTCAATGCTATGACGGGTGAAGTTATAGCGACACTTGCCCATGCGGCCATTTTCCCGGCATCGCATTACATTGTAGAAAAGGACAAAATGCGTGAGGCGATTGAGGAAATTGAAGAAGAATTAACCCAGCGAGTGGAATTCTTCAAAGAAAACGATATGTTGCTTGAGGCGCAGAGAATAACACAGCGCACAATGTACGATATTGAAATGTTGCAGGAAATAGGATTTTGCAAGGGAATTGAGAACTATTCACGTGTGCTATCACGCAGACCGGCAGGCAGCACGCCGTACAC
Organism: uncultured Clostridia bacterium; assembly: GCA_938014915.1. GTDB lineage: Bacteria > Bacillota > Clostridia > Oscillospirales > Ruminococcaceae > JAAZLM01. Next base: position 10,558 of record CALLQQ010000128.1, on the reverse strand, counting down.
TTTGCTTGATCACTTCCCCGATGATTTCCTGCTTGTTGCCGATGAATCCCATGTTAGCCTGCCTCAGGTTAGGGGAATGTATGGCGGCGACTATGCAAGGAAGAAAACTCTTGTCGATTATGGATTCAGACTACCATCGGCATTCGATAATAGACCACTAAATTTCGATGAATTCTACTCACGGATTAATCAAGCTATATTCGTCAGTGCGACACCGGGCCCGATTGAACGGGAGAATAGTGGGCAAATTGTCGAGCAGGTAATTCGCCCGACGGGTCTAGTCGATCCTGAAATAATAGTTAAGCCTGTCGAGGGGCAGATCGAAGATTTGCTATTTGAGATTAATGAGCGAACAGCGAGGGAGGAACGTGTCCTCGTCACAACCTTGACTAAAAAGATGGCGGAGGACTTAACTGAATATCTTGAGGGTATGGATGTCAAGGTGCGGTATATGCATCATGGAATTGACACTATCGAGCGAATGGAGATAATCCGTGATTTGCGTTTAGGCGAATTCGATGTTCTTGTCGGAATCAACCTGCTGCGTGAGGGGCTGGACTTGCCAGAAGTATCACTTGTTGCAATACTTGATGCCGATAAAGAGGGATTCCTCAGGAGTGAAACATCCTTAATTCAGACGATTGGGCGAGCGGCAAGGAATGCCGACGGCAAGGTAATTATGTATGCCGATAGCGTCACAGGCTCAATGGAGAGGGCGCTTAAAGAAACAGAGCGCCGCCGAAAGATACAAATAGCGCATAATAAGGAACATAATATTATTCCTAAAACGATAAAGAAAGATGTGCGCGATGTTATAGAAATTTCAGCTAAGGAAAAGGTAGATATGTTACCGACTATGGCGGAAAAACGCCTGAGCGATAAAGAAAGAAATGAACTTATTAGGAAGTTGACTAACGAAATGAAGAACGCTGCACAGCTCCTTGAATTCGAGCATGCGGCATACCTAAGAGATAAAATTAACGAAATAAAAGGTGTAAAATAAGAAATAAAAGATGAGGAGAAACATGAACAGAGATAAAATAACAATAAGAGGAGCAAGGGAGAACAACCTAAAGAATGTCGATATAGATTTGCCAAGAGATAAATTCATTGTAATGACAGGTCTATCGGGATCGGGTAAATCTTCGCTTGCATTCGATACGATATATGCGGACGGACAGCGCCGTTATATTGAGAGTTTATCGAGTTACGCTAGGCAATTCCTAGGACAGATGGAGAAGCCCGATGTTGATAGTATAGATGGTCTTTCGCCTGCAATATCTATCGACCAAAAGACAACGTCACGAAATCCACGTTCTACTGTTGGAACAGTGACGGAGATTTATGACTATTTAAGATTATTATATGCACGGATCGGTGTGCCGCATTGCCCAGTGTGCGGTATAGAGATTAAGCAACAGACAGTTGATCAGATTGTAGATCAAGTTATGGAACTCCCCGACGGGACAAGAATGCAAATTCTAGCGCCGATAGTGAGAGGGAGGAAAGGGCAGCATATCAGGGAGCTAGATAATATTAGGAAGCAAGGATATGTTCGTGTGCGAGTTAATGGCAGTATATATGATCTATCGGAGGAAATTGACCTTGATAAGAATAAGAAACATTCCATTGAAATCGTTATCGACAGGCTTGTAATAAAAGATGGTATAAAATCTAGGCTTGCCGATTCGATAGAAACGGCGAGCGGCATTTCCGGCGGGCTAATATATGTAGATGTTATCGATGGGGAGGAATTGCACTTTTCGCAGAATTATGCCTGCCCCGAACACGGCGTGAGCATGGAAGAACTTGTACCGAGAATGTTCTCATTCAACAATCCATTCGGTGCTTGCCCAACTTGCACGGGACTAGGTATGTTTATGAGAATTGATCCAGATTTAGTGATACCGAATAAGAACCTCACAATTGCAGAGGGCGCCATTAAGGGCAGCGGATGGAGCTATGTAGATGGTTCAATAGCTCAAATGTATTTCAATGCCCTAGCTAAACATTATAAATTCTCTTTAAGAGTACCGGTTAAGGAATTGCCGAAAGAAGCTCTAGATGTAATTCTTTACGGTACGAAGGGTAAAAAAATTAAAGTTGAACGCATAAATGAATATGGCACGGGTAGTTATATGACCGAATTTGAGGGGATAATAAATAACCTGGAGCGTAGGTATAACGAAACACAAAGTAACTGGTCGAGGAATGATATTTCAGCATATATGGGCGAAGTTACCTGCGGTGATTGTAATGGGAAAAGACTGAAGAAAGAATCGCTTGCTGTTACCGTCGCTGATATGAATATCAGCGAATTTACAGACCAATCCGTTGCAGATGCGCTTGAATTCCTATCCGACATCAAGCTATCAAAGAGGGATGCTATGATAGGTGATAGGATTATTAAAGAAATTAGGGAGAGGCTAGGATTCCTTAATAGTGTTGGGCTAAGCTATCTTAATCTTGCACGTTCAGCAGGTACTTTATCAGGTGGGGAGAGTCAGCGAATCCGCCTAGCGACACAGATCGGCTCATCATTAATGGGAGTGTTATATATCCTAGACGAGCCGAGTATTGGACTGCATCAGCGGGATAATGATAAGCTAATCGCAACATTGAAAAGGCTGCGTGATTTGGGGAACACATTAATCGTGGTGGAACATGATGAAGAAACAATGTATGCCGCCGACCACATCGTTGATATTGGACCTGGCGCAGGTGTCCACGGTGGGGAAATCGTATGTGCAGGCGACATCGATGAGATTAAGGCTTGCAAAGATTCTATTACGGGGCAATACCTCAGCGGCAAAAAGGTAATTCCCATTCCTGAAAATCGCAGGAAAGGTAATGGCAAATTCCTTAAAATTAAAGGGGCGGCGGCGAATAACCTTAAAAATGTGAACATTGACATTCCGCTTGGCACATTCACTTGCGTTACTGGCGTATCGGGATCGGGAAAAAGCTCACTTGTTAATGAAGTTCTTTACAAGACCCTTTCGGCGAAGCTTTCCCGTTCGAATGTTCGCCCTGGCGAGAGTGCATCTATCACGGGGATAAGCTATCTTGATAAAGTAATCGACATTGATCAATCGCCAATTGGTAGAACACCACGTTCAAATCCGGCGACATATACGGGGGTATTCACCGATATACGTGATCTTTATTCGCAGACTAGTGATGCAAAGATGAAAGGATATGCGCCGGGCAGATTCTCATTCAACGTTAAGGGCGGGCGGTGTGAAGCTTGCGAAGGTGATGGAATTCTAAAAATAGAGATGCACTTCCTCCCCGACATATTTGTACCATGCGAAGTGTGCAAAGGTAAAAGATATAACCGTGAAACACTTGAAATAAAATATAAGGGCAAGAGTATCCATGATGTGCTTGAAATGACGGTTGAAGAAGCACTTGAATTTTTCTCTAGCATACCTAGAATAGCGAGGAAACTCCAAACATTATTCGATGTAGGATTAGGATATATCAAGGTGGGGCAATCGGCAACAACGTTATCGGGCGGTGAGGCACAGCGAGTTAAACTTGCCACGGAATTGTCAAAACGCTCAACTGGTAAGACGATTTACATTCTTGATGAGCCGACGCGGGGACTCCATAGAGGCCATGTGCATAAGTTAATCGAAGTCTTGGAAAAACTTGTTGATGGCGGGAATACTATCGTTGTAATTGAGCATAATTTAGATGTGATAAAAACTGCCGATTATATACTTGATCTTGGTCCCGAGGGCGGAGATCAGGGCGGTTACCTAGTAGCGAAGGGTACTCCCGAGCAAGTTGCAAAGAATAAGAAGTCATATACGGGGCAGTATTTATCACGAGTGTTGAATGGGAATAAGTCATAGTAAAAACATAGGCGAATTTAATACATCTACTTGACAAAATTAGTGTACTATGGCATATTAATATTATAGTTCACAGGAGGGAGGTGTTGGTATGGACAAGTACGTATGCACGCTATGCGGTTATGTTTATGACCCAGAGCTTGGTTGTGAAGAAATGGACGTTCCCCCAGGAACAAAGTGGGAAGATGTATCCGATGACTTCAGATGCCCTCTTTGCGGAGCTGATAAAGACGCATTTGAAAAAGAGTAGTGAGAATTTAATCACATTTCTATTGACGGATAAACTAGCGGAGGAGGGTGCTCACCCTCCTCTATTAGCGCAGAAATATAAATATTACATATAGATATAGAAGAATCCGTCACGAATGTGGCGGATTTATCTATATTGAAAAAACGGGCATTTAATGATATAATTAAGTTATAGTATTAGAATAAAGGAAGCAAAGATGAATATAAAAAAGTGGCGGATAAATACGCCCGATTTAAATAAAGTCGGGGAGATAACTAGAAAAACAGATATAAGCGAAGTATGTGCTAAATTGCTCTCATCACGGGGTATTGATACGATAGGCAGTATTGAGGATTTTTTCAATCATGATGCAGACTTTTCCGATCCATTCCTAATGGCGGATATGTATGATGCTGTTGAAAGATTGCATCATGCTATTGACGCTGGCGAGAAAATCGTCATATATGGCGATTATGATTGCGATGGCATAACATCAACAGTGATGCTACTATCATATTTGCAGTCATTCGGCGCCGATGCAAGTTATTACATCCCTTCACGTGAGGGGGAGGGGTATGGGCTGAATTCCGATGCGGTTAAGGCGCTTGCCGAACAGGGAGCGAATTTAATCATCACGGTCGATAACGGGATTTCATCCATTGAGGAGGCAGAATTAATATCGGAACTTGGCATGGATTTAATAATTACCGATCACCATCAAGTTCCCGATACGATGCCCGAAGCGGTAGCAATTATCAATCCGCATAGACCGGATTGCAACAGCCCGTTTAAGAAGTTATGCGGCGCTGGTGTCGTATTTAAATTACTTGCAGCTATGGAAGATGGCGACTATGATTTAATCATGGAGGAATTCGGTGACCTGGCCGCAATTGGCACGATTGGCGACATTGTTCCCCTAAAAGATGAAAATCGCCTAATTGTAAGACGGGGGCTAGAACTACTCCCCAATACGGAAAGATTAGGGCTCAAGGCGCTAATGCGCCTTAGCGGTGTAAACGGCGACAATATTACTTCAACGGGCATTGCATTCGGCATTGTGCCGAGGATTAATGCCGCCGGCAGATTCTCGAGGCCGGAACTTGCAGTAGAATTGCTTTTGTCTGAAGATGAGGATGAGGCGCAGGAGATTGCACAGCAATTGTGCAAGATGAATACGGAGCGACAAAAGACGGAGAAAGATATATTTAATCAGGCGCTAGAGCATATAAAGGAAAATCCTAATATGCTCAGTGATAGGGTGTTAGTTTTATTTGGTGAAGGCTGGCATCAGGGTGTAATTGGCATTGTCGCATCACGGCTGCTTGAAATGTTCCAAAAACCGGTGATACTATTCAGCATAAGCGATGGCGAGGCAACGGGATCGGCACGGAGCGTTGACGGATTTTCGCTGTATAAGGCGTTGTCACATTGCAGTGAACATATTCTCTACTTTGGCGGACATGTTAAGGCGGCTGGGCTAACGATTAGCACGGATAAAATTGATGATTTTACAAGAGCGATTGCAGATTACGCTAGGGAGAATTTCCCCGATATGCCCAGCGGGGAAGTTACCGCCGATATGGTGCTTAGTGGGAGCGACATAACTGTCGATAATATTAAGTCGCTAGATTTGCTTGAGCCATTCGGCGAGGGCAATCCGTCACCGACATTCGCCATAATAGGTGCAGAGGTTAATTCGATTCGCCCGTTAAAAGAGGGGCGGTATGCACGGGTGAATATTCAGTATCAAGGTAAAATCCTAGATGCAATTAGCTTCTCAATTCCATATAGTGATCTTGCTTATGGGGCTGGAACGAAGATTGATATGCTTGTTACACTCGATATAAACGAATATAACGGGCGAATATCGCCAACGCTTAGAATTAAGGATATTAGACCTAGTAATTTCTCACAGGATAGATATTTTGCGGCGAAATCGGCATATGAGAAAATTAAATTGGGAGAAGGGTATAACGAGCGATTAAAGTCTAGAATTATACCAACGAGGGGCGAAATTGCAGCGATATATAAATTACTTAGAAAAGGCGAATGTAAGCTCGGCATACTATATTTTGCAATATGTAATACCACGATTAGCTATTGCAAGTTGCGGCTTATAATAGATATTTTATGCGAGCTTGGTCTTGCAGAATTCGATGTTATTACATCGGTAATTTCACTTGTAGATACGAGCAAAAAGGTTGATCTTGATTCGTCAAAGATTCTATCATCACTTTAAATTGAAACGGGGTGAGCGCAAATGACATACTCAATTGATATGTTAATTCAAAAAGTTTTAGATTGTGATAAGCAGTATGATTTAAGTAAAATTATACTAGCTTATGAAGTAGCATTCGATGCACATAAGGACCAGTTAAGAGCATCGGGCGAGCCATATATTTCGCATCCGCTTGCAGTAGCATTCATTCTGCTTGAGCTTGGTATGGATACGGATACGATATGTGCTGCGATTTTGCATGATGTTGTGGAAGATACCGATATAACGCTGGATACTATAAAGAAGAAATTCGGCGAAGATATTGCAAATCTTGTTGACGGTGTTACGAAGCTGGGCAAAATCCCCATTATAACCGAGGAAGAACAACAGGCTGAAAATGTGCGCAAAATCCTCCTAGCAATGAGTGAGGATATTCGTGTTATTATCATCAAACTTGCCGACAGATTGCATAATATGCGCACACTCCACCATCGACCAGAGCATAAGCGGCGCATTACCGCACTTGAAACAATGGATATATATGCACCAATTGCACATAGGCTTGGTATTCGTGCGGTTAAGGAGGAATTGGAAGATATAGCATTCCACTACCTTGATCCGTTTGCATGCGCCGAAATTGAAAATATGCTGGAAATACGCAAATACGATAGGGAAGCATTCATAGATACGATAAGGGAGCGAATTGATGAAAGACTTGTGGACATTAAGCCGCCGCCAATAATTGATGGCAGGGTGAAAAGTCTATATGGAATATATAAAAAAGTATATGTTGATGGGCGCTCATTTGAAGAAATATACGATATATATGCTGTTAGGATAATCGTCACAACTGTTATTGAATGTTACAATGTACTTGGCACAATTCACGATATGTTCCGCCCTATACCGAATCGGTTCAAGGACTATATTTCAACTCCTAAGCCGAATATGTACCAATCCCTCCATACGACGGTAATCGGCAGGGAGGGTATACCTTTTGAAGTGCAGATTAGGACAACTGATATGCACAATACCGCCGAATATGGAATTGCAGCACATTGGAAGTATAAGGCGGGAATAAGCAGTAAAGATAAACTTGAAGAAAGACTTGCTTGGTTAAGACGTCTTATTGAAGCACAGCAAGAATCCGACGATGCGACCGATCTTGTGCATTCCATCAAGAGCGATCTAGCGCCGGAAGAAGTCTTTGCAATCACTCCCAAAGGTGATATGATTAGCCTGCCGATCGGGTCGACGATAATCGACTTTGCATATGCAATACACACTCAAGTTGGGCATAGAATGAACGGTGCAAAAGTCGACGGACGAATAGTGCCACTTGATTATGAGTTAAAGACGGGCGAAATTGTCGAAATTTTAACTTCAAAGTCGGAGGGGCATGGACCAAATCGGGCATGGCTCGATATTGCAAAAACTAGTGAAGCACGATCAAAAATTCGCACATGGTTTAAACGTGAGCGACGTGATGAGAATATTCTACAAGGCAAAATCGACCTCGAACGTGAACTCAAGAGGAATTTCATATACCTTGATGATGAAACTAGGGACGAGTATCTTCTTAAACTTGCTAAAAGGCAGAATTGTGAAACGCTAGACGATCTCTATGCATCAATTGGATACGGTGGAATTATTCTATCGAAGATTATGCCACGATTAAAAGAAGAATATATCAAAATGACGAAGCATGATGACAATCTTCTTACTCCGATTGAGCAAATAGCAATGACGAATCGAAAGGCGCTCAGCGGTGTTATCGTTGAGGGAATCGACAATTGTTTAATCAAGTTCGCCAGATGTTGTAATCCTCTCCCCGGCGACGATATAATAGGATTTATTACAAGGGGCCACGGTGTATCCGTTCATAAGACTGACTGCGTGAATGTTATCGCAGGTAAGAAAAATGAGCAGGAGGCAGGAAGATGGATTAATGTTAGTTGGGCGCACAGTCCGCACCGCACTTATCGTGCAACGCTCGATATTGTATCTTACGATAGATACGGGCTGATCGCCGATGTTACGGCGACACTTGCGAATACTAAGGTGCCGATTCACGAAATCAATGCTAGGGGACTCAAGAACGGCAATGCCAATATTGTCGTTACGCTCGGCATCGCTGGTGTAGACCAACTAAAGAACATTATACTGAAATTAGAGAAAACTCCGGGAGTTATTTCAGTTGAACGAACGGGGCAAAGTTAGAAGAATAAAGGGAGGCATAATATGAAGATAGAGAAATTTGTTTTAGGTATTCTAAGCACGAATAGTTATATTGTTAGTGATGAAAATAAGAATGCGGTAATCTTTGATTGCGGCGTATATTCCGCCACAATTTCAAGCTATATAGAGGAGAACGAGCTGAAATTAAAGAAGATTCTTCTCACGCATTCGCACTTTGACCATATTGGCGGATGTGCGCAATTGCAGGAACAGACGGGGGCACCAGTATATATTCATGAGGCCGAGGAAGATTCCCTCAATGATGGTGACAAGAATTTAGCAAATGCATTCCCGTTTTCAAGCTTTGAAAAGATAGAGGATTATAGGACAATTTCCGACGGTGATGTTATCAAAGTCGGCGATATGCAATTCAAGGTGATGCACACGCCGGGCCATTCTAAGGGGAGTGTATGCTATATTATAGAAGATGTGATATTCGCAGGCGATACGGTTTTTGCCGGATCGGTCGGCCGCACGGATAATTACGGCGGTAATCAGGCGGAGCAAAGAAAGTCGCTAAAGCGATTAATTGAACTTGATGGAGATTATAAATTACTGTGCGGACACGGCGAAGACACAACGCTGGACGTGGAGAGAAAGCATAATCCATATTTGCAGAGAAGTTATTATGACGCTGGTATTTAAGGGGCATAGCTATAAATATGAAATTGAAAGTGTTGTAAAATTGTTCATACCAGCGACAAGTTTTAATTTCAATTACGATGGCGAATTGCCGAGCGGCGACTATGTTTTAACTGAATTATCTAGGAAGAAGGAAACGTCAATTCTCACCGTGAAGGTTAGAATCGGGGATATTGTTGAAAAGGGCGAAGCCTTTACAGACAATGCCAATGAAAACTATATCAACGAATGTGAGCGACTGCTATCCGTTTTAGTTTTTGATGCGATGGTCGCCATTACGGGGATTCGCCCCAAGTGGGGAATCCTAACTGGAGTGCGGCCGGTATCACTGCTAAGGCGATTTAGCAGAAGTGGAATGTCCGACAAGCAAGTTGACGAATTCATGGTACAGAAGATGTTAGTAACAAGGGAGAAACTCCAAATAGCGAAAGAAATTGAAGTCTTGCAACGTTCAATGTTGGATTTGCTAGATGATAGGAGTTTTAGCCTTTATGTATCCATACCTTTTTGCCCGTCTAGATGCTCTTACTGCTCATTTATTTCGCAGGCAGGCACGCAGGAATTAATCGAGCCGTATATAGATAAGCTATGTGAGGAAATCGACGAAACCGCAAATATTGCCAATGAATTCGGCCTTAAACTTGAAACCATATATTTCGGTGGCGGGACACCGACAGTATTAGAAAATGACGAATTAGTTCGCCTCATGGAGCGAATTGAAAGAGCATTCGATTTGTCGAATCTGCGTGAATATACTATCGAGGCGGGGCGACCCGATACAATTACTAGAGTAAAGCTAGGTTCAATGAAAAAGTTTGGGGTAACAAGAATATCCATTAATCCGCAAACGATGAACGATGATGTTCTTTCCCATATCGGTAGGGGGCATACATCGGCGGATGTTGTAGCGGCATACAATCTTGCAAGACAAGTGGGTGTGGATAATATTAACATGGACTTGATAGCGGGACTACCTAAGGATACGGTACCCGGATTTAAGCATTCACTTGATGAGGTATTAGCATTATCGCCCGAAAGCATCACATTGCATACACTATCGCTCAAGCGCTCATCAAGACTATATGCAGAGAGTTCCACCGTAGATAAGGGCATTGATACTGAAGGAATGGTAGATCACGCCATGCAGACATTGCGCACGGCGAAGTACATGCCTTATTATTTGTATCGGCAAAAAAATATACTTCAAAACCTGGAGAATGTAGGATATGCAAAACAGGGCAAAGAGGGGCTATACAATGTATTTATCATGGAAGAAGTGCATAATATATTAGCGGTCGGAGCGGCGGCAGTGAGTAAAATTATAATGCCATCGACGGGGGAGATTAAGAGGAATTTCAACTTCAAACTACC
>CALLQQ010000127.1 GCA_938014915.1 uncultured Clostridia bacterium | reverse complement strand
CGCAGCTATGCGTAATTTATCGCCCGTCTGGGGTTTGCCAATCGACAAGTCCCTTCTTAAAAGCACCAAACACCTTTATAGAAAAGCCCCTGTCCTGGGCGTCCATTGCTGATATGAATTGCTTTGTCTTTTCACGATTTGTTGTTTTGTCGACGGGGCAGGGGGATTTTACTACTTTTAGGTTTGTGCGGCGCATTGCCCGCTTTACCGCTTTTTCCGGTGTGTAGCATAGGGGGCGAATCATTGTTAGATCCTTGCGTGATAGATAGCTTTTAGGAGAAAAATTTGCTATTCGCCCTTCGTTAAATAGATTCATTATGAATGTTTCTATTGCATCGTCACGATGATGACCGAGTGCAATTTTATTGCAACCGTGGGCTTTTGCCGTTGAATGAAGTATGCCGCGTCTTAACCTTGCGCATAGGCTGCATGGATTCTTCTCCTTGCGAATGTCGAATACGACTTCGGCTATATTTGTGCGCTTGACGATGTATTCAATATTGTATTCATCACAGAGGCTTTTTACTGCGGTATAGTCGCCGTTTTTGCCATCGAAACAGGGGTCTAACGTGATACCCATGATTTCATAATCAATTCCGATGAACTGCCTTAACATTGCAAGCCCCTTTAGCAATATTAGCGAATCCTTACCGCCGGAAATAGCGACGGCGATTTTGTCGCCATTTTCGATTAAATTGTAGTCCGTGATTGCACGGCGCATATATCCTAAAACTTCCTGCATTATATTTCTCCATTTAATATGATTATAATTGCAATTATATTATAGATTTATTCCGAATGCAACACCTTTTCTTCACTGCATAAAGTGAAATGGATAGCGAGATACGCAGAGAATAAGAGCAAAAACGCAAGATTTCAAGCATTAGAGTGATATAAATTAAAAATATCGTAAAATAGCCCTTGACAATGTGTTCTTATCCTATTATAATAATACTTGCGTGTAAAAAACGGATTTTTATTTAATTTGGAGGGAAAAAATATGTCTACCTATATGCCAAAACCTGCGGAAATTAACCGCAAATGGTATGTTTTAGATGCAAAGGGCAAGTCACTTGGAAGAGTTGCCACTGTTGCAGCTCATATTCTACGTGGAAAACATAAACCTGATTACATCCCGCATGTTGATTGCGGCGATCATGTAATTATCATTAATTGTGAGCATGCTGTCCTAACAGGTAGGAAGCTCGAACAAAAGTATCACAGATGGCACACTGGCTGGATCGGCGGTCTCAAGGAGATTCGCTATGACAGGCTAATGAAAGAGAATCCAGAAAAAGCAATGAGTATTGCAGTGTCCGGTATGTTGCCAAAAACATCGCAAGGACGCAAAGCAGCAACAAGACTTCGTGTTTATAGGGGCAGCGAACATCAGAATGCCGCTCAAAAACCTGAAGCTTATTCACTATAAGGGGGAGGGATAAATATGTACGAATCAGCTAAGTTATATTATTACGGCACCGGTAGGAGAAAAAGCTCCGTTGCTAGAGTTAGAGTATATCCCGGTAGCGGTAATATTACAATCAATAACAGGGATATTGACGATTACTTCGGGCTAGAAACACTTAAGTTTATCGCTCGTCAACCCCTCGAACTAACAGAAACTGTTGGTAAATTCGACATTGTTTGCAATGTTGCAGGCGGTGGCGTTACTGGACAGGCTGGTGCAATTAGGCACGGTCTATCAAGGGCGCTTCTTCAATATAATGAGGAGCTTCGCCCTGTTTTAAAGAAGGCGGGCTTCCTAACACGTGATCCACGAATGAAAGAACGTAAGAAATACGGTCTTAAAGGCGCACGTCGTGCTCCACAATTCTCAAAGAGATAATAGAGTTGCTTTTAGAAATAAAATCCTTCCCGTACAAATGTATGGGAAGGATTTTTGTGTTGTGAAACTACCTCTACACTCTTCTTATCACTCCACAGGCGATTCTATCGCCTGAATTGCCCGACGGCTGCGAACGAAAATCGTCGGGATTCTCATGTATTATTACTGTCTTACCCACTACTTCCCGTGGTGTGAACCTCGATGTATATACTACAAGATATGCATAACCATCGTTGCCCATAAGTACTGGTAAATCCCCGGCATGGAGCGGATGCGGCTCGTCGGTAGGATTGTAATGCTCGCCCGCCGCACCGAATTCTACCCCGTCCTTGCTGCCGCAACTGCCAAATTCGTGAATGTGAAAGCCGAACGGCCCTATTGGCGATTCGCCCTTTTTCGGTGCGGTCTGCTGCGGCAGATTTGCAATTTCTGCTCGCACAATTGTGCCACTCGCATACGGGAAAAATTCTACACTACCCAAGATTTTCGGATACTTTGAACCACCTTTAACTTCCGCCACTGCATAGGGCGACCTCCTAAATCTATTTCTAGCCTCCATAAACTAACTCCTTTCATACATATACTGCTTAACATTATATGAATCAATTGTGTAATTCGTTAATCTTTGTATGAGCAAACATTCCCGACTTAGATTTCTTCATTTATTTGTAGGAAATGCTAGTATTTTAATCGATTATTGTTTACTTTACTGCCTTGCTATGATATAATAATGTCATACAAATTCGTTCGTTTGTCGGGCAACTATTGGCGTGTTACTAAGTAATGTGTTAAAGGAGATAGAAAATGAAGTCTATAAGAAGCAAAATAATGCTATCAGGTGCGGCTATAATACTCACCGTAAGTTTAGTAATTGGGATTTCGGTATCTGTAGTTACTTATAAAGTTTCCATTTCTGATATGGAGGAAATGGTTTCCTCAAATGCGGTTGCATTTTCATCAGCTGTTGAGGGGAGAATGGATGTTTTTAGGAGAGAGATTGAGGCGGTGGGAAATCTTGAATCAATCACCGATGAGAGTCTGTCTATATATGAGCGCAAACAAATCCTAGCTAATCAGGCTAGGCGGACTGGTTTTAAGGATTTCTCCATTAGCGACTCTAGCGGAAGTACATATAATGATACGGACATTTCCGATAGGGATTATTTTATTAGTGCGATGGATGGGAAAACATATGTGTCCAGCCCCGTATTGCGTCGCACTGACAATCTTATTACAATTATGGCGGGTGCGCAAATCACTAATGGCAATTATGAAGGAGTCATATATGGCGGGATTGACTACGATGTATTTAGCGATCTCTTTTCCGATATTGTCCTTGGGGAAAACGGTTACGCATTCATCGTTGACAAGGATGGTGTTATAATAGCACATCCTAATACGGAACTTGTGGAGAATTTCACTAACTACCCAGCATTGGCAGAAGAGGAAACCGAATATAGGGAAGTCGGCGACATCATCACGAAAATGGCAAATGGCGAAACGGGCTCGCAGTATTACAATTATATGGGCGAAAATAAGTACATTGCGTATGTTCCGCTAGACGGCCCTGAGGGGTGGTCGCTGGGAATTACTATTGATAAGAGTGAAGTTCTCGGCGGATTTTATTCGACACTTGGTTTAGTTGTTACGCTTACAATAGCGTCGATGCTTGTGGGTATCGTGATTATGGGCATCATTGCAAAAAGAATTTCAGGCCCGATAAAGACTATCACCAGCCAAATCGGCAATTTAGCTGCTGGGGATTTATCCACCGATATTGACCTAATATCATTAAATGACGAAACGGGCGTTCTGTCCGGTGCGTTAAAAAGAACTGTCGATCAGCTGAACCTTTATATAAGCGACATTACTTCGGCACTAGAAAGAATATCTAACAACGACATTACCGTTAGCACCGATATTGATTATGAGGGTGATTTCGCTCCTATAAAAGAATCTCTTGAAGCTATCGTAACCTCCCTTAACGCAACATTCAGGGATATATATGAAGTGGCGAATCAAGTTAGTGATGGATCGGCCCAACTATCTTTCGGGGCGCAGAATCTATCGCAAAGTTCTACCGAACAAGCGGCAACAATAGAGGAACTTGCAGCATCGATCAATAACATCTCCGAACAAATTAATAGCAATGCTAGTAGCGCTAAGGAGGCGGCAAGCCGATCTAAAGAGGCACAATCCGAAGTTGAAATTAGCAATGCGCATATGAAAGATATGCTTGGTGCCATGGAACAAATCAATACATCATCTTCAGAAATTGCTCACATCATTAAAGTTATTGATGATATTGCATTCCAGACCAACATACTCGCACTCAATGCAGCGGTTGAAGCTGCTAGAGCGGGTGAGGCAGGAAGAGGATTCGCTGTTGTAGCTGAAGAAGTTAGGAATCTTGCCGCTCGCAGTGCTGAAGCTGCAAAAAGCACCACTGAGCTAATCGCCAATTCAATTGAATCGGTTGAGGGCGGCATTGAAATTGCTAATCTAACCGCTCAGTCGCTCGGCAGAGTTGTCGACGGTGTTCAGCAGGTCAATTCACTTATTGATGGGATCTCAACTGCGTCAAACGATCAGGCAGATGCCATAACGCAGATAACTGGCGGCATTGATCAGATTTCGTCCGTTGTGCAGAACAATTCAGCAACATCGGAGCAGAGTGCAGCATCTAGCGAAGAATTGAGCAGTCAGGCAGAATTACTAAAGGAAATGATGAATAGATTTAAACTTGACTAATGATATAATGTGGTACTTTCCCAACTCATTCTATATGAGTTGGGAAAGATTTTTTGTCACTTTTTCGCAATATTAAAAGACTTTTAACCTTTTTTATGCTATACTATTACCAATAACAACATTACTTGAAAGGACAAAAAATATGCGAAAAGAAAAATCCTGTGGAGCAATTGTATATAGAAAATTCCACGGAAATACTGAGATACTGCTCATTAAACATATTAATAGCGGGCATTGGTCGTTCCCTAAGGGGCATGTCGAGCCTGGCGAAACTGAAGTTGAAACCGCGTATAGGGAAGTAATGGAGGAAACGGGCATCGATATTTTGCTCTACCCGACATTTCGTGAAACAGTTACATACTACCCCAAGCGCGATATATTTAAGGAGGTAGTTTATTTTCTTGCCAAGGCGAAAAATTACGATTTCGTACCGCAGGAAGATGAAATTGCTGAAATACGGTGGGCGGAAATCGATCTTGCGATCCAATTGCTAACCTATGAAAATGATAAGGCGATAGTACAAAAAGCGAAGGCTAATATCATCGATTAATGAGGGAACTCCATCTTTCGCTTTGCGAAGGCTAATATCATCGATTAATGCGGGAGTCCCTTCTTTCGCTTTGCGAAGGCTAATATTATCGATTAATGAGGGAGATAGGCTTCATAGCCTTACTGATTAAATTAGCGGTGAATTCGTATTTTGATGTTATAAAATACCTGCCCAACCAACATATATATGATTACAGATAGTATAATTATACTGACTGTTGAAAACTTTGTGGAATGTGTGGAAAATCAGCCTAAATCACTGATTTGAATTGTCCGTTTGTATAAATCTTTCATTATCGTATGTCGAAATTTGGCAATATATGTGCAATTCCCCCATTCCAATTTTTATCTACGCAAATTTATATAGTAAATAACTCTTTATTATCGTCTTAAAATGTACTATAATTATAATACTGGCTGTTTAAATACTAGGTTAATATTAGAGGAAAGGAATGTCATCATGAACAGGGTGAAAGTAACAATTAGCGGTAAGGAATATCCGCTCCAAACAAATGAGTCGCCTGAATACATAATGGGGGTCGCTAGACAACTCAGCAAGAAAATTGACACAGTTGTTGAGTCCTCTGACAATATATCGACAAGCGCAGCGACAACTCTTGTTGCATTATCAATACTTGATGAACTTGAAAAGGCAAATGCTAACATTGACAATATCCGCACGCAAATTCGTGAATATGTTGATGAGGCGGGCAAGGCACGTGCAGAACGTGACGCCGCCCTAAAGCAAGTTAAAGCCTTAGAAGATGAAATTGATATTCTCAAGGGCGATATTGAGCTATTAAGATTATCATCAAAATTAGATGAAAATCAAATGCAACTAGGCGAAGAAGAATGACGCTGGATATAAAGCTATTGCGTGATGGGGCAAAATTGCCAGCAAAGGCGACTGCCGATAGTGCAGGTTACGATATATATGCTTGTATAGACGGTGATGTTACAATTCGTCCGGGCGAAACCGTGCTTATACCGACGGGAATAAGCATGGCTCCTAGTCGTGGCGATGTTGCTATTCTAATATATGCTCGTAGCTCACTAGCTAGCAAACATGGTATAACACTAGCGAATTCTGTCGGTGTTATTGATGCAGACTATCGTGGCGAAGTTAAAATTCCCCTAATTAATCTAGGGGAAAAACCTTATACAATAAGCGCATCGCAGAGAATAGCCCAATTAATTATTACGCCGATTATATATCCGCAGATTAATATTGTAGAGGAACTACCTAAAACCGCACGTGGCAAAGGCGGATTCGGCTCGACGGGTGAGCATTAAAAATGAAAGGGGCACAATATGGCAAGGGGCGGAAACTGGAAAAAAACAATAGCCTTTATCTTCTTTTTATTGGCTGGAATAACTGTCGGATACGTTCTGTCGGTGCTATGTTCTAAGGTGGATTTCCTAACGTGGCTCGCAATGAGTAAGAGGGTCGGCATAGGATCCGACTCACCATTAGTTGTTGATTTATCTGTAATAAAGCTTGTATTTGGGTTTACAATAGAAGTATCCATTGCACAGATTTTTAGTATAATTCTATTTATAATTCTGTTTAATAAAGTTGGTAAGAATATGTAGATTAATTTATCTTACAAATTTCATCGAAAATGTTGTGCATTATGCTAAAAGGTGATATACTATAAATGTTTGAAAAAGATACTAGGAGGAAGATTAAATGTTTTCTAAAGATATAGGAATAGACTTAGGAACGGCGAATACCGTCGTTTTTATGAGGGGAAAGGGCATTATAATTCGTGAGCCGTCAGTTGTTGCGGTTGACGTTAGACAGGATAAAGTTCGCTTCGTCGGTAAAGAGGCTAAGGACGTCATTGGTAGGACGCCCGGCTCAATCGTTGCTGTAAGACCGCTTAAAGACGGTGTCATTGCCGACTTCGACATTACTACTGAGATGTTGCAGCAATTTATTAAAAAGGCGCTTAAGGGTAGCTTTTTTTCAAAGACACGGGTTGTAATTTGCATACCGTCGGGTGTTACCGCAGTTGAGCGCAGAGCAGTTAAGGAAAGTGCTGAAAATGCTGGCGCAAAGCGTGTTTTTGTAATTGAAGAACCAATGGCGGCGGCGATCGGCGCAGGACTCCCCGTATCGGAACCTATGGGTAGCATGATCGTCGACATCGGTGGCGGAACAAGTGAAGTTGCCGTTATCTCCCTCGGTGGAATTGTCGCATCACGTTCGGTTAGGGTTGCCGGTGATGAATTCGATCTATCGATAATAAACTTTATTAAAAAGAAATATAATCTACTAATTGGTGAACGCACGGCTGAGAGTATTAAGATGGATATCGGTACTGCTTTCCCCGAAGAAGAAGAGCTGACGATGAACATTAAGGGAAGAAATCTTCTTACTGGTTTGCCCGAGAATATTACTATCTCATCGGATGAAATTCGTGAGGCATTATCCGAACCTCTAGAACAGATAGTTGATGCAATTAAGGTAACACTTGAAAAGACACCGCCAGAGCTTTCCGCTGATATTATTGATGGTGGAATTACTCTCACGGGGGGCGGAGCATTGCTAAAAGGCGTCGATAAATTGATTAATTCTATTACTGGTATGCCTGTTCACATCGCAGAAAATCCGATTGACTGCGTTGCTGAAGGAACGGGTAAAGTCCTTGAGGACATTGGCGAGCTATTCAATGTTCTTAGTTCGGAGGATAATAGATATTACTAATATCGGTCTATACGTTAAGATAAGTTAAAGCTAGAAGTGAGTAATGCACTCTCTTCTAGTTTTGGTGTTTATATGAATAGGCACTTTTTCTTATAATGCTCAAGTTTTACGACTAAATTAGCCTTTTGTTTTTTATATTTACTCTAAAGGAGGGGGAAAATGCGAGAATTCTTTTCCAGTATAAAATTTAAAATAATAC
The DNA here is from genome assembly GCA_938014915.1 of uncultured Clostridia bacterium. Taxonomy (GTDB): domain Bacteria; phylum Bacillota; class Clostridia; order Oscillospirales; family Ruminococcaceae; genus JAAZLM01. The sequence continues at coordinate 18,924 of CALLQQ010000127.1, read as the reverse complement.
TATGCGTGCTTGCTCTTTTAGTAGGGTTCATGGTTTATTCTGCTACTACAAGGGGCGCTGCAACATTGCCCGAGGCCATCCTTGGCACGATAATATCCCCTATTCAAAAGGCATCAAGCAATATTTCTAATAAAGCACGTAATAGCATCGACAAATTAATCAATGCTGATAAATATTATAAGGAAAATGAAGTGTTGAAGGACCAAATTGCTGAGCTCTATGGTCAAATAGCTAATGCGACCGACATCGAGCATGAAAATCAAATGTTGAGGGAAGTTATCGGACTTAAAGAAGAAAATCCTGATTTTGTTTTTTCCCCGCCTGCTACCATTATAGGTCGTGAAACGGGCAGTTTGTTCGGTGCATTCACTATTGACAAGGGCTCACTGGACGGAATATCAAAAGATGATACCGTCATCTCACCTAATGGTCTTATCGGGATCGTTACGGAAGTTGCTCCTACATATGCTAGAGTGACTACAATGCTATCCCCCGATATAGATATTGGTGTGTACAGTTCACGGGAAAAGGTGACGGGAATTGTAACCGGCGACATTGCCCTAGCTAAAGAGGGTAAATGTAAGATGCAATTCATCTTAAAGGATAGCGATATTGAGGAGGGCGACATTATCGTTACCGCGGGCAGGAGTGGAATCTATCCTGAGGGGCGTGTTGTAGGAGTCGTGGAAGAAGTCGGCGTTGAGGATAGCGGACTATCATTATATGCTATAATTACCCCCGTTGTGGATTCGAATAAGATTAATAGCGTGTTCGTTATCACGAACTTCAAAGGTAAGGGGCTAGGATATGAATAGGCGAATTGGATTCAGCAGGCAAACAATGGATAAAGTTCGCTTTTCCGCTAAGCTAACTTTATATGTTTTACTATCTTTGCTCTTTTACATTTTTATGACAAGTATGCATTTTACCCGTCCGCCATTTTTGCTAATTCCGCTATGTATTGCTATTTCCATCTTTGAGAGTGAAAGTAAGTTGGCAATATCTTTATTCGGTGCATGGTCCGGTATTCTCTGCGATATGGCAATGAATAAATTGCTTGGCTTCACATCGATAATATTGATGATATCATGCCTTGCCTGCTCGCTCCTCGTAACGCACTTAATTCGTCCTAATTTTTTCAATCACTTCGTGCTTTCAATATCTGCGACAGCGATCGTGATGTTCTCGGATTTCTTCTTCGGGCATTATATCTGGGGGCACGATAATACATTTATAATAGCTAAAACTATCACGATACCCGTGATAATTTTTACGGGTATCCTATCGCCAGTTGTATTCTGGATTATTAAGAAAATTTCTTTGGGAATCGAGCCAAAGTATAACCCGACTCCCGAGGAAGATTTAGATGAATGGCATAAGTAGAACCTATTGATTAAGAAAGGCGATGCAGAAAAATGACTAAACTCTCAGATTTAATACGCACGATGGCATTACTAGCAGTAATCGTTATTCTAGTATGGCTATGCTGTATGCGACTGATGAAAATTCAAGTTGTAAATGGCGAAGAATATCTTGCCGCATCACGTCAAACCCGCTCAGGCAATCAGCTTGTTCCTGCCGCAAGAGGGGAAATTTACGACTCAAAAATGCGCCCCATTACCGTGAATCGTGCAAGTTATAATATCGTAATTGAGAAGTCCTTTTTCCCATCGGGAGAAGAAAATGATATTATCAACCGTCTTACTAAAATTCTTGATGATGTCGGTCAAGAATGGGAGGAAACCATCCCAATTTCCAAGACTAAGCCATATACATTCAACGCTGATTCCGATAAAGATATAAGCAAAATTAAAACTGAGCTGGGGCTGAATGTTTATGCCACTGCCGAGAATTGCATGGATGCGCTCTATGAAAAGTATGATTTAGATAGCAGATTCACCGAAGAGGAAAGGCGCACAATCGCCGCCATTCGATATGAGATGTTGATAAACGATTTTTCCATGGATAACCGCTTCACACTAGCTAAAGATATATCCAGTGAGGCAATGCTCAAAGTCAAGGAGCTGAGCTATGTTCTGGGCGGTGTCAATATCGCTGAGGAGGCAGTTCGTGTATATAAAGAGGGCGATGTAGCGCCGCATATAATCGGCACTGTTCGCTCCATTAACGAAAAGGAATATACGGACCTAAAATCACAGGGCTACCGCATAAATGATAAAATCGGTGATTTCGGCATTGAGCGGGGACTAGAGGATTATTTGCGTGGCAAGGATGGAGTTCTCTCGACGGTGCAGAATTCATTCGGTGAAGTTATATCGAATGAGATGACTACGCCTGTTGAACCTGGGAATAGCCTTGTTATGACACTTGATATGGACTTCCAAAGAAAAATTCAAAAAGCTCTAGAAAAGCATATCAAGGCATTACAAAAAGAAAAGGATAATAAAAGCGCAAGGGATTGCGATGCTGGCGCCGTAGTTGTATTAGATGTTAAGACTGGCGCCGTCCTTGCAAGTGCTACCTATCCGAGCTATGATTTAAACGAATATATCGACAATTATAAAGATGTAGAATCCCGTGAGGGGAAGCCGCTGAATAATCGGGCTATCAATGGATTGTACCGCCCCGGATCGACATATAAGACGGTCACGGCTCTAGCGGCTCTACGCTCCGGTTCAATCACTGAAAGCACTGTATTCAATTGCACTCACACGTATAACCACTATCCGAATCTTACGTTCAAATGCGTCGGCTGGCATGGGAATACCAGTGTTGTACATTCGCTTAGAGTATCGTGCAACATCTTTTTCTATGAGGCAGGGCGATTTACCGGCATTAACGAAATTGAGAAAACCAGCCTTGAACTTGGTCTTGGGCAGGATTTAAATATGGAGATTTACAATAATCCCGGCACATTATCAAGTCCCGAAACATCAAAGAGCCTCGGCAGGAGTTGGTATCCTGCCGACATTGCGCAAGTATCAATTGGGCAGCTCGATACATTTATTTCACCGGTGCAAATGGCGGTACAGGCAATGACTCTTGCGAATGAGGGCACTAGATACCGCCCGCACTTCGTAAAAAGCATCTATGACTATAATTTAGATGAAGTAATTTCAGAAACAGAGCCAATTGTCGAACATCAAATTGAAGGCGCTGACGATAGCTTTGACATCGTGCGTGAGGGTATGATTCAAGTAGGGTGGAATCAGCTCGGCGGCGGAACAACGAATGTGGGCTTCCCGTTCGATGTGGCACTCAAGACAGGATCGCCTCAAGTATCGCAGGATGTTTTCCATGCGGCAATGGTCGGATTCGCTCCGGCGAAAGATCCGGAAATAGCATTCGCACTTATTCTTGAAAAGGGAGCACGTCCAAACCTATTAACACGGGAAATTCTCAATGCTTACTTTAAATGATAATGCGTATATAAATTGCCTTCAATGTGCTTTTGCTCAAAAAAATATCATTTTTTAATGCAATATATACAATATGCTAAAGCGATAAAATATATTTCCCCATTTCACTTTGACAAAGTTATAATATATGGTAGAATATAATAAGATACCTTTATTAAAATGCGGTATGATTATACCTTAAATTCGAGATTTGACTGAATGAATGCAATAAATGCAAATACACTAGAAAGAAGGCTTGAAATACATGGCAAAAATCATTGCTATAACTGCTGGTAAGGGCGGAACTGGCAAATCATCTACTTGCGCTGGCGTTAGTTATGCCTTAGCTAAAAAGGGGCATAGAACTCTTATTATCGAGCTTGATTTCGGGCTACGGTGCCTTGACATAATGCTCGGGATTAAGGATAGAGTCGCATTCGATATTGGTGATTTCCTGGCAGGAAGATGCGATATATATAAGACTGCATCCATTGTTGGTATGGCTAATAATCTTCAGCTAATATGTGCTGCAAGTGATCCATTCATGGAGATTGATCCTGATAAAATTATGCAAGCATGCCTTGATATGGGCAAGTACTATGAATATATCATCATTGATACGGCTGGTGTCGGTGCACCAGTTTTCAAAGTATTGCAAAAGGCGGATATGATTCTAATGGTTACAACACCGGACCCTGTCTGTGTTCGTGATGCATCTATTCTATCCGACAACTTATATGTACGTGGCTGCAAAAATCAGCGGCTTGTAATTAACAAGATGCCCGATGATGTACTTAAAATGGGGCTTGTTTCCGACCTAGATGAAATGATCGATCAAGTTGGAATACAACTAATTGGTGTTATTCCTGACGATATAAATGTTCCTCTATCCTTTGGTAAGGGGGTTCCTCTACCACTGGATGCACCTGCGCAAAAGGCTTATACGGCCATTGCTGGTAGGCTAACTGGGGAAGAAGTACCGCTAAGTGTTAGATAATCTGGAGGTGTAAAGCATTGAATATAGCTTTAATCGCACACGACACTAAAAAAGAACTCATGGTACAATTCTGCATTGCTTATTGTGGAACGCTCAGCCGACATAGTCTTTGTGCTACCGGCACAACGGGGAAGCTCGTCGCCGAAGCAACAGGACTTAAAATAGATCGCTATCTTAGCGGACCGCAAGGTGGCGACCAACAAATCGGCGCGCGCATATCATGTAATGAAATAGATATTCTTCTATTCTTCCGTGATCCGCTAACTGCAAAATCCCATGAGCCGAATGAGATGAATTTGCTCCGTTTATGCGATGTGCATAATATCCCTGTGGCGACGAATATCGCAACAGCTGAAGCATTGATACACGCACTTGAACGTGGCGATCTCGACTGGAGAGAAATTGTAAATCCAAATAGGTAAATCCCTATAATGGATTACCACTCTTACAAATACTGAAAATAAGACTGTCTATACATAGAACAGTTCTAATATCTTATTGAAAAACGGGGCTAGTGCGCCGTTTTTTGCCATCAAATACTGGGGGGATTCTATGAAATTACTAACAAAAGCACCTAGGGGCACAATCGATATTTTGCCCGATGAGATACACAAATGGCACCTAGTTGAAAGGGCAGCATTGGAAGTTGCGCAGTTGTTCGGATATAGGGAGATTCGCACGCCGATATTCGAACATACGGAGCTTTTTTTACGTTCAGTCGGCGATACTTCCGACGTTGTTCAAAAGGAAATGTATACATTCAAAGATAAAGGAGATCGCTCGATTACACTGCGTCCTGAGGGGACTGCCGGCGTTGTCCGTGCATCTATTGAGAACGGACTAACTAGCGGCGCTCTCCCGCTTAAAGCCTGCTATATTGCGAATTGCTTCCGCTATGAGAATCCGCAAGCTGGCAGACTCCGTGAATTCCGCCAATTCGGCGTTGAAGTTCTTGGAAGTGAAGGACCCGAATCCGACGTTGAAGTAATATCGCTATGTTATCAGCTATTCCACAATCTTGGTATTGATAATATTACACTTGAAATTAATTCTATTGGCTGCCCCGAATGTAGGGGGCAATATCATGATGAATTAAAGCATTTCTTTGAAGATAGAAAGAGTGAATTATGTCCCACCTGCATCGGCAGAATGGATAAGAATCCACTGCGTATTCTTGACTGCAAGAATAAGAAATGTAAAGCCATCGCAAAGGATGCGCCCGTTATGCTCGATCATTTATGCGATGAATGTAGTGCGCATTTCGATAGTGTGAAGTCGCATCTGGCGGCGGCGGATATACCGTATATTATCGACCCTAAAATTGTACGTGGGCTTGATTATTACACACGCACAGTATTTGAATTCACGACCGACCAGATCGGCGCACAAGGTACTGTATGCGGCGGCGGCCGATATAACGGACTTGTCGGTGAGCTAGGCGGGCAGGATATTCCAGGGCTAGGATTCGCCATCGGGCTCAACCGCCTCATAATGCTAATGGAGGCATCGGGCTCTGAATTCTGCAATCCAAGGAAGTGCGAACTCTATATAGCGCCGATGGGCGACGCAGCTAAATTGAAGTCAACTTCAATCACACGGCAACTACGTGATGAGGGCTTCCATGTAGAAACGGACCTCATGAACAGGAGTTTAAGGGCACAGATGAAATATGCCGATAAACTAGGCGCATTATTCACCATCGTCATTGGCGATAACGAACTTAAAAACCAGGAATTTGAGATAAAAAATATGCAATCAGGCGAAAAGACGTCATGCACATTTGATATGTTGATGTCGACAATGTATGCAATGACTACCGACCTCAACATTGATGAAGTGATTGAGGCAGCAGAATTCTTATAAAGAAAGAGGATACTATATGGATACGATGAAGGGTTTAAAACGTACTCACTATTGCGGTGAAATTAGCCAGTCCGATAAGGAAGTTGTCCTTGCTGGCTTTGTATCAAGGAGCCGTGACAAGGGGAATTTGATTTTCATAGACTTGCGTGACCGCACCGGCATTGCTCAACTCATTTTCGATGATGAAACCGATAGGGCAGTATTCGAAAAGGCAAAATCATGCCGAAGTGAATTCGTTGTAATGGCAAAGGGAATTGTACGCAGGAGGGAAAGCATCAATCCCGATTTAAAGACGGGCAATGTTGAGCTATTCGTCACGGATTTAAGGATTCTTTCCAAGGCGAAAACTCCGCCATTTGAAATTGCAAACAAGTCGAATGTTAAGGAGGAACTGCGCCTAAAATATAGGTATCTAGACCTTCGCCGTGGGGAATTGATGGACAATATCATAATGCGTGATAAAATCACTAAAGTTATCCGCAAATTCTATGATGAAAACGGCTTTATTGAGATAGATACACCGATTTTAATTCGTTCCACTCCAGAGGGAGCAAGGGACTTCCTCGTGCCGTCACGTATGCATAAGGGGAGTTTTTTCGCTCTACCACAATCACCCCAACTATATAAGCAATTGTTGATGCTATCGGGATTCGATAGGTATGTGCAATTCGCAAAATGCTTCAGAGATGAGGAATTGCGTGCCGACCGTCAACCCGAGTTCACGCAAATTGACCTAGAGATGTCGTTCGTCGACGCTGAAGATGTTATCACCATTAATGAAAAGATGATATCACAGTTATTTAAAGAAATCCTTGATGTAGAAATCCCTCTGCCGATGCCGCGCATAACATATGCCGACGCTATGGAGAGGTATGGTTCGGACAAGCCGGACATCAGATTCGATATGGAGCTTTGCAACCTTAATGATGTTCTTGTTGGTTGCGAATTCATGCCTTTCGCCAGCGCATTAAAGGGCGGGGGAAGAATCGGTGCCATTAATGCCGTCGGTTCGGCGAATATGCTCAGTAGGAAAGAACTCGACAAGCTAACGGACTTCGCTAAAGGGCATGGTGTAAAGGGGCTTGCTTGGCTCAAAATTACTGATGAGAATACCTCATCATCATTCGCTAAATTTGTGAGTGAAGAACAACTTGCTAATATAATTAAAGCGACAAATGCAAAATCCGGTGACGTCGTGCTAATTATTGCCGATAGCAATACCGCACTCGTTCAAACAACACTCGGTGCTATTCGCTGCCATATGGCGCAGCGACTCGATATTATCCCCGATGTTTTCAATTTCTGCTGGATTGTGCAGTTCCCATTCTTTGAATATGATAAGGAATCGGACTCGTATGTTGCAATGCACCACCCGTTCACATCGCCGCTGGAGGAAGATATTCCACTTCTCGATACCGATAAAGCATCGGTACGGGCGGATGCCTATGACTTAGTTCTCAATGGGGTAGAGTTATCAAGCGGCTCTATTCGCATTACCGATCCTGAATTGCAAATGAAGATGTTCAACGCACTCGGCATTAGCGATGAGGAGGCGGAGGAGAAATTCGGATTTTTAACGACGGCATTCAGCTATGGGGCGCCTCCGCACGGCGGCATGGGCATCGGTCTAGACAGGCTCGTTATGCTAATGCTCGGATGTAATTCCGTGCGTGATGTAACCGCATTCCCCAAAGTGCAGAATGTAAGCGAATTAATGACGAATTGCCCGTCGGAAGTTGACGTAGAAAACCTGAATGAACTCGGCATTAAAATCGTGCAAAAGTAGTTGCTTTTTAACATGAATGGTGTTAAAATATATATGGTCAACTCAAAAGTTGTTATCTAATTTGAAAGGCGGTGTAATTATGGCATACGTGATTACCGATGATTGCATAAATTGCGGAGCTTGTGAGCCCGAATGCCCAGTAAGCTGTATAACTGCTGGAGATGAAAAATATGTAATTGATGCAGAGGTTTGCATTGACTGTGGTGCTTGCGCCGATGTTTGTCCTACCGATGCACCAGTTCCACAGGACTAATAAATAAAAGACCACCCATAAAGGGTGGTTTTTTATTTATCTTCAAGCTCTTTCAGTGCTATAATTTCATCTTTTTCTAATTTAATGCGTCCATCACGTATGACTTTTACATCTTTCCTTGATACGGTGATCGGCGCACTTTCCCTCGCTCTCGAAAGTCTTACCGATAATTTCCCCGTTAGTAAATTCACTTCCTCGACGTTACCCCTCCCCTCGGGAGTATCAACATATGCACCAACTTTCGGCGTGATTTTTAGTAATTCTTCGTAACTATCCTGCTCATATTTCAAACAACACATCAATCTACCACAAGTGCCGGAAATTTTAGTCGGATTGAGTGATAGGCTCTGTTCCTTTGCCATTCTTATCGAAACGGGCTGGAACTCACCTAAAAAGGTTGAGCAGCAAAACTTCCTCCCGCAGATGCCAATACCGCCCAGCATCTTAGCCTCATCACGGACACCAATTTGCCTAAGCTCAATTCTAGTGCGGAATACCGAAGCAAGATCCTTCACCAATTCCCGGAAGTCGACCCTGCTCTCCGCCGTGAAATAGAATAGGATTTTACTGTTATCGAATGTGTATTCAACATCAATTAACTTCATTTCAAGCTTATGCTTTGCGATTTTTTCCTCGCAGATCGCCATCGCCTGAACTTCTTTTTTTCGGTTTTTCTCAACTATATCTAAATCGTTCTGAGTGGCTTTCCTAATAACGGGTTTAAGCGGTGAAACAACTTTATCGTCCTCAATGAAGCGATTCACCATCACTACTTCACCACATTCGACACCACGCGCCGTCTCAACAATGGCAAAATCGTCGAGCGCAAATTCGATGCCTTTAGGAGCAAAGTAATATACCTTACCCACACTTTTAAAACGAACTCCTATAACTTCTATCATGTAATCTCCTTTATACTAACTTGCATTTATAAAATGGCGAATATATCCGCCGTAGTCTTTGCACTAATGAGCGAAAATGACACATTCCTATCAATTAGTGCTGCCGAATTGTCAAGTATTTCTATCATGGCAAGCAGAATTTTAATAGTGAATTTGCCGCCTATCTGCTGTGCTAATGCGCTGTCAATGCCGATTCCTCGAATATTCGCTCCACTCTGGTAGGAAATGGCGTCACGCATTATTTGCGTTAGCATTTTAAATGTAGTGACTGCCGCCGCCCGATCGCTCAGCGCATCATAGAGCGCCTTTTGTAGTGAATATTCATTCCTTGCAATAATCGCATTGCAAACGGCTTTACAATTGGCAATTGCGTTCATTATACCGTCATTTCGTGCTGCGTCAATACATCTGCCGATATTGCCACCGAATGCGGAAATAACTTCCTCCACTAGCCTATCATCGTTAATGCCTGCATCTGCCAAGGCAGTTCGGCATTGCTCCTGTGTCGCCTCCTGCACTGGTATCGCCGTAACTCTCGACAAAATTGTCGGTAAAAAAATATCTCTACCACTCGCCGTAAAAATAAACTTCGCATGTAGGGGTGGTTCCTCGATAATTTTCAGCAGAATGTTCTGCCCTTTAATGCTGATGTTATCACTATCCGCAAATACATATATCTTGAATTCACCGTCGTTCGGCTTAATATACGCATCAAGTGATAATTCCTTGAGCATCTTATCTTCGAATCCGCCACGCTTCCCATAATGCTGTGCCCATATTACATCGGGGTGCGAATCGCTGAGTATCTTAACGCACGCATTGCACTTGCCGCATGGCCTTTCCTGCTTGTCCTCGCATAAGATTAGCATTGACAAGAATTTCGCCAATGTCTTTTTACCAAGTCCGGATTCGCCATAGAATAGGAACGAATGCGATAGCCGCCCACTCTGCGCCATGTTCAAAAGCGTGTCTATCGCATTTTCATTAGAATATAATTTCAGCTTACGAGTGCTAAGACCTAGGCCATTATTATACTTTTTCAAAGCGCTCAATATCCGTTACAAAAATTGTCGCACCACCGACGGAAACTTCAACAGGGAATGAGGTATAGCTACCAATACCATAGGTTGAGGCCGTGGGGACAAATTGCTTTCTCTTGCGGCTATGTTTCTTGATGATTTTAATTAATTCGTCAATCTTATCGTCCTCTGTACAAATTAAAAATGTCGTATTGCCCGCCATTAGGAATCCTCCCGTTGAGGCAAGCTTTGTTGCGAAAAATCCGCCTCTAGTCAATGCTGACGAAACAGAATTACTATCATCATTGTTCACAATTGCATAAACAAGCTTCATAATGTACAACCTCCTATTTATTTTATAGCATATACCTTTATAATTAATACGCATGGTAATCCATAAAATGCCTTAACTACTGGTATACCTATAATTATTTTACCACATATAGCTCCAATATGCCATACCTTTTCAAAACTTTTATGCACTTAGCTGTAATTACCTCGCCCGGTGCTACAATTGGCACTCCCGGCGGGCAACTTATTTTTATCTCGGCGCAAATTCTGTCAAGGGCTTTATCCACCGTCACTTTCTCCCTTTTGGAAAGTAGTGCCTGCCTAATGCTCATCTTGCTACTAGGACAAATACCTACCGAAAAATCGGCAAATGGGATTGGCTCCTTTCCCTTAATGGAGATTAGTGCATCATGCACTGTCTTTATATCTTCATCAGTGCTAACGGGGGAGAATAGCAGCACTGCGTAATTTTCATCTGCATACTCACATTCTATTCCACTTCCACGCAATTCGTGAGCAAGTTCCTCGCCCGTATAGCCACGTTCCACCGCCGATAGGCAAATTCGCATTTGGTCGCCCTTTAACACGATATATCCTAATCTATGTAGTTTATTCTTAATGTCGATAACTTGTTCCGTCACCCGCTCAATATCGGCACTCGCTCGCCCATTTAGGTAGGAATTGCATTTATCAAGTGATGCCATTATTAGATACGATGGACTCGTTGAACCAAATAGCGCCATATTCTCCTTGATATGATCTGCGTACCCCCTGCCGAATTCATTATCGGCAACATGGATGTACCCCCCTCCCGTCAAGACGGGCAATGTCTTATGCGCACTATCGCAACACATCGTCGCCCCGATTGAAATCGGATGTAGATACGGCTTGCTAAATTTAAGATGGCGGCCGTGAGCATTAACTACAATTAGTGGCACACCAGCATTGTCGCATATTTTCGCAATTCCCCTAATATCGCTCATCGCACCAAGATAGTCGGGACTCGTGATATATACGGCATTCGCATCGGGATTTGCCTTTAACGCACTCCTCACCGCCGATTTAGAAATGCAACCGCCGATTGCACTACCCTCCTCATAATCGGGATATATCCATATCGGCAATATATCTAGTAGGGCGGCGGCACTGATGAATGAGCGATGAGAATTCCGTGCCGCTATAATCTTCCTTCCGCTAGTTCGCACTATTGTTGACAGCATTGCATATATCGACAATGTGCTACCCCCAGCAGAGAAGAAAGTTCTATAAGATTCATAAATTGATGATGCCATCTTCTCACTTTCGGCGATAATGCCATTTGCATCGAATAGGCTATCAGCACCGTCAATTTCCGTTAAATCGAATGCCGCCATTTTGCCAAACCCCTCCGCCCGTCCTTTATGACCGGGCGTCTGAAGTCTAATTTTCCTGCTATCATTATACTCTTTTATGAAATCATATATTGGCGTATTGATACTTCCCATTTTCTAACCCTCCATGATATATTTCAATTGCTTTTCTATCTTTTGCCTTGCCACCTTGATTAATCGGCTGCAAGTTGACTTATGCACACCGCACATTTGCCCGATCTGCTCCATTGTTAGATTCTGATAATAGTATAGCATAAGAAATTCTCTTTGTCTTGGTGTTAATTCCTCTTCTATTACCTTTTTCAATGCGTGTTTCAGTATCCGCATTTTATATTCGTTACTGTCCCCCTCTTCCGACGATGCAAGGTAATTTAGATAGCCCGTATCACTATATAGGAAATCCGATGCAATCCGCTTACTCAAGTATATCTTCCCCCGTTATTATGCTATGATAACATTCAAGATGTCCTGCCGTTTTAAGTAGTTCATATCTCTCCTCACGCAACATCCTTAATCTGCTTTCGTAATCATAATCCGCCTCAAGTTCGCCCTCCTTCATTTGTCCTTGCAATTCCCGTTCACGTAATCTTAGCATTGATGCCGACCGCCTGTATTCTGCCGCAAGTTCCTTTAAATTCACTGAATCCCCCCTGAATAGTCTGCAATCCTCTCTCTACCCACTAACTGGATAACACACGTATTACAATTTTCCATGCACAATACGTGTCTACAATTACACTATATCACACTATTTGTGTTGTGTCAAGAGAAATCGAACAATTGTTTGCAATTCCTCTTGCATTCCTACACACAATGTGTTAGTATAATAGTGGAATTTATATCTTAGGGGTGTGTATAATGATAGGTGAGAGATTACGTAAATTGCGTAAAAAGAGCGAACTTACTCAGGCGGATCTTGGTAGCAAATTGGGGCTATCCGCTAGTGCCATTGGTATGTACGAGCAGAATCGCCGCGAGCCAGATAACAAGACACTATTAAAGTATGCCGAATTTTTCGGTGTTACGGTGGATTTCCTCATTGGGGCGGATAGCGGCGACAAGAGGGAAGTAGTAGATGAAATTCGCCGACTAATCCAGTCGCAAGATGGATTAATGTTCAATGGGGAAGTTCTTTCTTCCGACGATTTAGAGCAGATTCTACAATCGATAGAAGTGGGGACCGCTGTTACGATGGCGAAAAAGAAGAAAGATAAAGAATGATAGGAAATTGAATTGGAGATGGTGTACATTTGAATAGAATTGCGCAGCTTGTTAATGATATTAAGGAAATACATGGCACAAGTTGTCCATTTGAATTGTGTGATGCCATGGATATTGCAGTGCTAGACGTTGACTTCCCCGAATCGGTGAACGGGATTTTTCTTAATAATGATGGTAAAAGCACAATTTATCTTAATAGTAACCTAGCCCAACGTGAGCGAAGGGTGATATGCGCCCACGAGCTGGGCCACGTGCTTTTACACAAGAACTTCAATTGTCAATTTATTAAGTTGCATACATTCATGTCAATTCCACGGCTGGAGAAAGAGGCCGATTACTTCTGTGCGTATTTGCTTCTTGACGATGCAAAGGATATATTCGATGAACATGGTCTATCTACAATGGAACAAATCGCAAGTTTCTATGGAGTGGAGCAGCGATTAGTGGAATTAAGATACGGTATGAATAATTAATTTATGTTAAGTATAAGTTATAGAATGGAATATTATGTAGTTAAGGAGCCATATAATGAAAAAGATAATGTTCATCTCATTTGCTCTTATAATAGCAGTAATGCTGTTAATGCTCAGCTTCATTTTAAGCAGCAAAGATGATACCGCAAAAAAAACATTAGTGAGTTCGTCATTAGTATCGACATTGACATCGACTATGACGAGTAATGCTATTGCAACAACGACAACCGAGGGGGTAGATTCAATGCCACCGAGCGAGATTGATAACTTATGGGCATATTATCTTGTTAACGAAGATAATCCGCTGCCATCGGACTTTGAAATTGTAACGGCTGAAATCTATGATGATCGTGAAGTTGATAAGCGTATAGCACCATATTTGATAGAAATGCTTGCCGCTGCGAAGGCTGATGGAATTCATCTAAAAGTGCAGTCCGCATATCGCAGTGTAGAGTATCAGCAGATGCTGCATGAAATAAGTATTAAGAATTTTATGGAAGATGCCGGCATGTCAATGGAAGCTACCGCCGCCACCGCAAAAGAGCTTGCATTCCCCGGAACGAGTGAGCATAATGCTGGTCTAGCCGTCGATTTAAATACCCGTGATTCATGGGAATTGACTGAGAGTTTTGAAAATACTCCAGAATTTAAATGGCTGAAAGTGAATTCCTACAAATACGGCTTCATACTCCGTTATCCCGAGGATAAAGTTGATATTACCGGTATTATTTATGAGCCATGGCATTATCGATTTATTGGCGTTCACCATGCAACTAAACTAACGGAATCGGGATTATGCCTTGAAGAATATATCGAGAAATTCCCGAAATAGATACACCAATATAAAAATTCCCCCTTAATTAAGGGGGAATTTTTCTGCTTATTTAGTTTTGTTTAGCCGATTTACTTGCTTCTCCTTCTTGCCGCAGCGGGAATTTTATCTTATCCTTGCTCACCAGAATTAAGAAAATTACAACCGCAAGCCCCATTAGGGAGATGATACTACCAGCGATAAATCCTGATGGGATAAAACTTAATTTAATGCTGTGCTGCCCTGAAGAAATCGGTATTGCCAGTAGCGAATCCGCCACCATTTCCGTCTTTACCTTCTTCCCGTCGACCTTTGCGCTCCAACCTTTTTCATACGGTATTGATGTGAAGAAATATCCATCATAGGGCGCATTCACCGATGCGCTTAACTTAGCGGCATTCTTCATAATAACTTCCGATTCGGTCTGTCTGATTTGATTAATCGCCTTAGCAAAAACATCTTCATTAAAGCTATAAAAATACGGCTCTATCATGAATAGTTCGTCCTCGGCTAGTGTAATTATCAATGATTGCTCCTGCGATTCGGCGCCTTTTCCTATTGGGAGAATTACATGTTCATCATCTTTGAAATAGCTGCCGACGGGGTCCGCCCCACGATTAAACCAAATTGTAGCCTCTCTATGATACTTCGTCGATACATACATATATATTTGATTGTCGTCTACCGCATCGAATAGGTATTCGATATGCGCATTGTTGCCCTGAATAATTGGCGTATAGCGCATTTGATCGACGGCATCGCTCTCATCAACATTTTCAAGAATTCTCTCCTTGACTTCGATCTTCTTAAAATACTCTACTCCTTCAGTGCCAAGAATACTGTTTATAATATCATTCTGAATTGCGAATGGGTCATCGCCGCTAATATCAATGTCTTTCACTTTCTCATCGGCGAAAAATCCGATCGGCAATGCATATGGATTTTCATATACGTGAATGACGTTATCGTCATAATATATCTCATCATATATATCCGTGTAAATTTCAGAAATATCTTGATTTTTATTATCCATCACATATTTTATGCCCAGTAGCGAATCGCCCGCTATTGTTCCGCCATTATATTTACTAGCAAATCCACGTGATGTGTATCCGAGCTTCTTTATCAATTCCATTGTCCTATCGTTCATCATTGAGCTGGAATGGGAAATTCCGTACATCTTCAGCGCCATCGGATCGTTAACTGTTCTGTGGAATGTTTTTTCCATTCTGTAAAAACTCTTATCTATCTTATTTACTTCTTCCACTACTGGCCTAACTTCCTTAATCCAGTCCGTATATCCAATGCGCCCCGTCGACGTATTATTACGTGGGCTATATAGAACTTCATCATTTATCGCTTCAAATGTATGCCCCGAATTAATGAGCAATTCTGCCGTCATAACAAGTGCAATTGCTATTAAAATGCCTTTTTCGCCTTTTTTTCTGATATATGCTATTATCATGAAAAGGTAGATGACGAGTGCTGCTATTGTGAGCCAAATGGCTTCAGTGGTTTTTGCGTGTTCGTATCCTATTTTATCAATTACTACCACTGCTAATAGGAGGGCTGCAAATATCTTATATAGAGTTTTCTCCTTTTCGTGTTCAAGTTCCTTAAATGCCTTGAATGCAAGCATCAACATTATAAATGAGAAAATGAACGAATAGCGGTAGTTGAGCCAATTCGGCCATTGCATTCCATGCATTGCAAGATCGAATATGCTAATATACATACACAGGAATGCGCCGCCGAGGAGCATTGCTCCGCCGATTTTTTCACGGGAGGAAATCCTCTTGCTAAGGAAGAATAGCGGTATCAACATTAATGTTAACACGCCGCAATAGACGAATGGCATTCCATCAACATTGACTGAATCGTATGTTTGCGGCATTAGTTTAACAAAGAAATCAAAGAATGTGAACTTCGCCGTAATATCATATGTTGCCGGCGGAGCGAAATCCATTTTACCAAGTGACAATGCCTTATATACTGGCAAAATCATGAATGATGATAACATTACTGCAATTGCCCCACCGATGATATATCTTAAAATCTTACTGCCGAATACCTTTATACCAGAGAATACTCTTTCCTGGTGGCATGAATACAAGAAGTAAAAGAATGTGAATATACCTATCATATAACCGATGTAGAAATTTGCAATGAACATTAGCCCTAATGGAATCGCAAAGGGGAGAATTCGATTTTCTCTTACTAGCAAATCCAATCCCAGTACAATGAAAGGGAGGAATATCAGTCCGTCAATCCACATCGGATTCATTATCTCGACAACACTATATGCCATCAATGCATATAGTGTGGAGAATATAACTACACCCATATCATTACCGCCGTGGGACTTCTTTAAATAATATGCAAATGCGAATCCGCATGAACCAACTTTGGCAATTTGCATTAAGAGTAATCCCTCCGTAATAAATGCACGTGGAATAAGTAATGTTATTATACTGAATGGACTGGCTAGATAATACCCGATAATGCCCATGAATTCGCCTGACAAGTTCCTGCTCCATGAATAGAATAGGCTCCCATCAGCAAATACTGCATTCTTGAGCTGTTCATAATAATAAACATACTGCCCATTTAAATCTAGTACAAGTACGGACCCATCGCCGAAAGGCCAAACTCTAAAAAAGGCATAAGCAACTGTTAAAATAAATGCTGGTAATATGAACGATAGCCATAGGTATTTGTTCTTTTTAATGTTATTCATCATTTTCTTCTCCTTTTTCATTCTTACTAAATCCGCTATCTAGCCTATGAGAAATAATATATCGTGGGCGGAATTTTATCTCCTCATATATTTTTGATAAATAATGCCCGATAATGCCTAGGCTGAGCATTATAATACTGCCGATTATAAGGAGGAGAAGAATAACTGTCGGGAATCCCTCCTGCGAAACACCTGTAATTTTATTGTATAATGTATTGACTACCATCACTAATGCGAATAGGAAAAATGCCCCTCCGCATAATGTTACAATCTGCATCGGTAAATTCGAAAATGACGTTATGGAATTAATCGCAAAGACGAATAGCTTAGAAAAAGACCATTTTGACTTGCCAACTTCCCTCGGCGGTACATCGAAGTAGACCGTGTGCGTCTTATATCCGACCCAACTTGATAGTGCCCTGAAAAATGTTAATCTCTCGGGCATTTCATTAAGGACATCGACAACGGCTCTATCCATCAATTTATAGTCCGATGCGCCATGTAGGTCAATCCCCGATGTTGACTTGAGCAGCTTGTAAAAACTGCCTGCGAACATCTTATATATAAAGCTCTCCCTCCCACGGGATGCCTTTCTAGCTTCAATCACGTCGAATTCATTATTCTCCCACAGGTGATACATATCTACCGCCACTTCAGGAGGATGCTGTAAATCACAGTCCATCACGACGCAGGCATCGCCTTTTGCCGCCTTTAACCCGGCAAAAATTGCGCCCTCTTTCCCAAAATTTCGGCTGAAGCGCAGTGCGGTGATGAAATCCTTTTCTTTAGCGCTTCGTTCTAGAATCCTCCACGTGTCATCGCTTGAGCCATCATCAACAAAGACAATTTCAAACTTTATTTCATTTCTATTCATTAACTTTTCTATAATATTAATCGTATTCTTGATATTCCCACTCTCATTATAAGCTGGAATAACAAGGGAAAGCAAACGCATAATTTCCTCCTTGTATTTATAACGCAAATAAATTTTAGCTAAGTAATGGATTGGCTAAGTGTAGTTAACTTGTCCATATTACCACTATAACTGGTTAAAATTATAGCAACTTTCGGCAATTGTGTCAATAGCAATAGTATTTATATCAATGTTTCATCGTTTTATGCAACCTTATACTTTTACGGACATATATTTATAACAGGGGAGTTTATTCTCTTTTTAAAGAGGGGGTGCATTTTATGAATACTTTTATTGTCGATTATATCAAACCTGAATTGCTCATTCTAATCCCGACATTGTGGCTATTAGGTGAAATCGTGAAGAAAACTCAGGTAAAAAAGACATTGATTCCGTTAATCGTCGGCATATCGGGGGTTGCTCTTGCTGGGCTATATATCTTTTCAACCTTGCCCAGTTTTGAAGTTCGCTGTGTGTTGAATGCAATGTTTGCTAGTCTTACTCAAGGTCTATTATGTGCGGGTGGCAGCGTTTATGCGCATGAAATCGCCAAAAACAGAAGAAGAGGCAAATAATTTGACGAAAAGGCTTGACAAATCTATTCCTATGTATTATTATGAAAATTAATAATATTAAACCTGTGATTAAGAGTAGTAATTTAAGGTGTGCATTTTAAGAGAGCCGCCACTTGGTGCGATGCGGCAATGCTCCTTGAACGAATGGACTTAAGAGGGCGATGTGAAAGGCTCTGCCGATTAGCATAGACGGGGATCTCAGCCCGTTATCAACTGAGCGCATATCATCAATTTTTTTAGTATTCTTGTATCGTATGCGACTTGAGCGGGCGATTCTTTCGCCAATGTGGGTGGTACCGCCGGATATCATCATACTGTACCTATTTCTTTAGGGGCAAGAAATTTTGTTTACAA
>CALLQQ010000126.1 GCA_938014915.1 uncultured Clostridia bacterium | reverse complement strand
TATATGAATATATTTATTTTTAATGGTCGTGTTGTTTTTCAAATTTTAGAGCAACATGAAGGAACAGATAATTCAGCTAATTATAAACTATATGAGTATCTGTTAGAAATGGGAGAAACGATTTTTTTAATAAATATAGCGAATAAGAGCGTAGAGGAGGTTGTATTTCTAAAATAATAATTTTATTAACGCAAAGTTAGTCCGAAAATTTTAAAAAATTAAAAATGAAAGGTTGTTTAATTATGCTTTCGGAATCTAAAGTGAAAATAGATGGAACAGTTTTCGGCGATATTAGAAATGAAGACGGATGCTTGGATATATGTGGAGTAATTGATGGAGAGGTTATAACAAATAATTAGCGGAACAAATTTTAGGAATTATTAAATTGTAGAGGTAGGTACCATGTTAATCAAGGCCAAAAATATTAGCAAGCATTTTCACAAGAAGTGTTTATATGAAAATGTATCCGTTACAATAAATAGTGGCGAAAAAATCGCCATTGTTGGTGAGAACGGAAGTGGAAAAACTACCTTATTAAAGATTCTTTATGGTATTGAGCCCGTTGACAACGGTTATATTAATAGCTCAATAGATACTAAAATCGGATACTTAAGTCAGTTAGATATAAATCAATGTATGTCTGTAAAAGAGATTTTTAAAAACAATTTTTCATATATGCAAGAAATTGAAGAGAAGCTCCGTAAACTTGAAAAAAGCATGGAGAACGCATTCGGAAACAACATGGAAAACCTGCTGGAACAGTATCAGAAATACTTAGATATGTTTGAAGCCTATGGTGGATACGAATTAGAAAAGACATATAAAGAATTTATAAGCATATTTGAAATTGATAAGTTTATTAATATGAAATACAGTGAGCTTAGCGGCGGTCAAAAACAATACATAAGATTGTGCTTGATTTTATTTGGCGAATATAATTAGATGAACCCACTTCCTTTTTGGACAGCCGAAAGACGTTATGGCTGAAAAACTATGTTCAAAAAAGCAGCAAAGCTTTCTTGATAGTAAGCCATGATGTCGGATTTATATCTCAGCTTTGCACAAAATATTTCGATATAGATAATTTTAGGATCGATGTCTATTATGGAAGTTATGATACATATATCCGCTCAAAACATGCGCATTTAACGAAACAAACTCAAAAAAACACAACGGCTAGTAACAAAATTGCTTTGCTCAGTGATTCTATTTGTAAACAGAGAAAGTGGATGACCACCGCTGAAGATAAGCATAAACATAAGGTTCTCATTGATAGGCTGAAAAGAGATCTAAAAAAGGAAACAGAAAAAATTGTTCATAGACAAAAAACAGCGTTCAACTTTCCCATAACAGGGCAAGGAGATCGCTCATCAAGTAAAAATAAAAATGTGCTTATACAATTGAATGATATAAGCGTTGTTCTAGGTAAAAAACTAGTTCTATCTAAAATTAGTTTGACTGTATGCAGCGGAATGCATCTGATAATATATGGAGAAAATGGTGTCGGGAAAACCACCTTATTAAATATAATCTCCCAAAGAATAGAGCCGTATTCTGGTACACTTTATGTGGACAAAAAAGCTTCGTTAATGTATGCTGAACAAGGATTTATAGACGATAATATAACTTGTGCGGATTATTTTTCCTCAGTTACTGGTTTGTCTAAATATCAATGCAAGGAACACATAGATGAATTATTCGGTATTGAGGCTGATTATGGCAATATGAATTTACGATTACTGTCCGGGGGCGAAAAGAAAAGGCTGCAAATAGGCGCCTGCGTTATAAGGAATCCTGATATTATTTTATTGGACGAACCTACAATTTCCTTGGATGAATATTCGGTTTCAATACTTTTTGATATGTTAAAGGATTATAAGGGTACTATTATTGTGGCTTCACATGATACTAGGTTCAAAGAGATAGAAGGCTTCGCTGTAAAGTCAATCGATTCACACGGTAATTTGATATAATAGATGTGCTACAATGTTTTGGAGTGTTTAAATATGAAAATTAAGTCTATTGTACAAAACTTAATAATTGTTATGAAATACACTCGATGGCTCTTCTTTTTGAAGATATTTGAAGTGATTATCTCGTCATTAGCTAAACCTTTTGCCCTGTTAATAACAAAAAACGTTATAGACAATAGCATAGGTTATTATAAAGGAAACACTGAAATTCAAACAGTGGTTTTTAGTGTAGTTCTACTAGTGATTTGCACGTTTTTTTCTGCAAACATACAATCTTTAGATAGTTTAATAAATGAAAAAATGAAAATCGTGTTAAGCCTAAACTTTAGTAAAAACATTATTCAAAAAGCATCAAGAATAGAATATGCTTGCTTTGAACAAAATGACAATCAAGTTCTATTTCAAGGAATGGGAACAAATTCAAGCGACAAAATATTCAACTTGTTCACTTATCTATGCGAAACAATAGGAGGATGCTTGACTATTATCGGTTTGGTTTTAGTCTTCATTCAAATATCATGGTGGATGTCTCTTTTGTTTGTGCTTATTTTGTTTGTAGTAATGTTTTTTGATTTTAGAGCGATGGAGACCATGAACACAATGTTCAACAACCAAACTATGGATGAAAGGCTTTTGAGCTATTATTCTAAGGTTATGGAACAGAAAAATTCTATCATGGAGCTTAAAATTTATAATGCGGTGGGATATATAAAAGAAAAACTTAATATTAAGTCTAGCAATGTTGTTGATGAGAGGACCAAGACAACTATCAGGGCGCAGCGATTTTCTTTTGTTGGCTCAGTGCTTGTGTTGGTGTGGGTGGGGACACTTATAACAATTTTAATCTTATCGGCAGCAAACGGCAAGATTACATTCGGTCTTTTTGTTTCATTGATTGGTTCAGCTGAGAGCGTACTATGGTATACTGAAAATCTATCTTTTTCTTTTTCAAAGTTATCACAAAACTACCTTGAAATGAAGTATTATTCTGATTTTATGGATTTACCTGAAGAGAAGAGAAAGCAAAATGACGTTGATGTAAGTGATGATGAGGTGTGTGAAGTAAGTTTTGAAAATGTGAGTTTCACATATCCCAACTCGATTAAACCAGTCTTAAACGATATAACTTTCTCATATAGATCAAATCAAAGTTTGGCGATTGTCGGGGATAATGGTTCAGGGAAAACGACTTTAATTAAGTTATTATGTGGTTTATACAAACCTGACAAAGGAAGAATCACAATAAACAATGTTGATATAGACGAGCTTGATTATAAAGACAGGACAAGGTATTTCAGTGTGATTTTCCAAGACTTCATTAAGTATAAACTGACCATTCGTGAAAACGTAGCAATTAGTGATGTTGAAAGAATGGATAATGATGATGAACTATATGCTGTTTTAGATGATATTGGATTTTCTTTAGAAAATTATGATTTAGAGCAATCTATAGGAAAACTTTATGATAATGGTGTGGATTTATCCGGCGGTCAATGGCAAAGATTAGCCATATCCAGAGCACTTTTCTCTAACAGCAGATTTATAATATTAGATGAGCCGACAGCGGCGCTCGACCCCGTAGCTGAGAGTAATCTATATAAGCTCTTCAAAAAAATTATTCAGCAAAGAGGATATATAATGATATCGCATAGATTGGCAAGTGCAAGGCTTTGCGATAAAATACTTGTTTTAAACAATGGTTCTATTATTGAGCAAGGATCACACGATGAATTAATGCTGAATTCAGGATATTACAATAAAATGTACACTAAACAAAGTGAGTGGTATAAGTAAAAAGAATTTGCAGCTTATCAATTGTGTTTTCTTATCGTGAGCAGTATTGTTCTGAACTCTAAGCAATGCGAAAGGAGTGGTCGCAATTATGAAAAAGTACTTAATCTCATCTAAGCGAGTTCTCTTAGATGTTTTTCACATAACTCCTGCATCAACTATATTAGTTGTGCTATATATGTTGTTTGTTGCTATGATTCCAGCAACACTCACCATACTTTACGAAAAACTATTTAGTTCCATTTCAAACATCAATAACAACTACTTAAATACAACTATATTGATAGGATTGCTAATATGTTTGGTCTATTTTATTAGGTATATATTTCAGTCTGCATATGCTGTTGCTATGAACGCTAGGATATATGAAAAAGTTTCATTTTCTTCAAAAGTCACTATTTCTGAAAAAGCCTCCGATCTAAATCTTATTGATTATGAGAATCCGTCAAGGATGAATCTAAAAGGCATTGCAACGGACTGCGTGAATCAAAGTAAAATCAGTCAGTTTTTTATGAATATAGTTGGAATATCAACAGGCTTAATAGGATTAACTTCTACAACAATCGTATTATCAAGATATAGTATTTATTTTCTTCCAATTGTCATAATATCTGTGCTGCCATATCTTGTTTCACGAATTATAAGAGGAAAGGCATTTTACTGTATACGAGAGGCACAAATACCTAAATTGCGTATGCAGAATTATATCTGGAGCCTTCTTCTAGATAAGCAATCTGTAAAAGAAATAAAGGTTATGTGTTCCCATAAATATATAGGCGATATGTGGACAAACCCACGAAATGAAATAAACGACGAGATTTGGAGTCATAGGAAAAAGGATTCCTTCGTTCTATTGCTTTGCGATTTATTCAGAATCTTTTCGTACGCATTAAGCATATTCTTTGCCTTAATTCTTCTAAAAAAATCAGTCATTGGTATTGGCGTCTTTGGTGCATGCATAAGTGCTTTTTTATCAATGCAGCAGCAATTTAAAGATTTGCTCGTAGGAATAGGTGAAGCCACTGAGCAGATACAATTCATAAATAAATATTATGAATTCTTGGATTTACAGGTATTGCCCGATGGCAACGTTGTTAAATCAGATATTAACCACGGTATCAATGTTAGTAATGTTTCGTTCGCCTATCCCAATACTGGCGATGTTTTAAAGAACATATCAATCTCCATTGAAAAAGGCGAAAAAATAGCCATTGTTGGTGAGAATGGAAGCGGGAAAACTACTCTCGCAAAAATAATTTTAGGACTATATCAACCAAAAGATGGCAGTGTGCAATATGATGATATTGATATAAATAAGCTAAGTAAGGATTCGAAATATAATCTTCTTTGCTCGGTATCACAGGACTTTGTAAAATACTGCTTGACATACAGAGAAAATATTGCAATAAGCGACACAGCAAGCATGGATAACACAGAAAAAATACTAAATACAATAGCTGCAGTTGGCAATAAGGGAGTTTTAGAGAAAATCAATATAGATGATTTACTAGGGACAGAGTTTGGCGGCATGGATTTATCAGGAGGCGAATGGCAAAAAACTGCAATTGGGCGGGCAGTTTTTAAGGAAAGTCAGTTGATAGTGTTTGACGAACCAACCAGTGCTTTAGATCCAATTGTGGAATCTGATATATTGACCCTGCTGTTGAATGTTATGTCCAACGTTACATCGATTTTAATCTCTCATCGTACAGGTGTATGCCGTTTTGTAGATAAAATTGCAGTGTTATCAAAAGGTGAATTAGTGGAATATGGTTCACATCAAGAGTTGCTACATTTGGAGGGTTATTATTATAAGCTTTTTACGGAACAGCAACAGTGGTATAAATAGATTTCCTTATAACCTTAACTTCAGTTCGAATCTTGGTGGCATCTATCCGAATACGCATCTGATACACTTCATTCTTCTGTACTTCATACCTTTTAATAATGAACATTGTATTCCTACTGTAATGTGCAGGGTAAATTAAATAAGTGCAAAGCTCTAAAAAAGAGGATGCTATTCAGCATCCTCTTTTTTAATAGAATTCCATTAGTACGCTACCCCGATATATGTTAGATTGTATATGCAAACTCCAGCATCTCTTGACTCAACTTATGGGATATTGCCGCAGCAGATGAGGGCACACTATCGATTTCTTATGCGTTTAGAAGGTGCATAATTCATCAATGCCAATGCAATAAGAAAAGTTACAATGCCTGCAAGTAATGACATGTGAACGCTATTTTCCAGCACCGATACACCTGAAAGCTGAATCCCCATCAAAGCATTTCTACACACTCCCTTTATCATAGAATCGAATAGAAGTGGTATGAAAGTTATAGTAAAAACTATAAAGATACTGCTGATATTATTTTTCACAAATTTATATGTTAGAAAAATAATCGCAACGAGAACTAAACTCCAGAATATCCTTATTCCATAGACCGCAATTATGTATTGGAAAACCGTCAAATTATAATCGCAGCTCCCAAATTTCTCAATCGAATATAATTTCATATTTAAATAAGATGTTCCATTTTCATTTAGAAAGAGTAGAAATTCTCCACATGCCGACATAACACCGAATATAAGTGTGAAAATCAAGGAGGAGATAAGCCGAACATTGATTAAATAGCCACGACCCTTAATCGTAGGAGTGATCATCTCATGCATATTACTATCTTTATCTTGCGCTAAAAGAAACATTATTACAAAGACTAAAAAGACCACAAAAAGATAGTCTATCTTTAACGAGGATAGATATTCAGATATATCTAGATCGTAAAAGAAAATGGGACTTTTGCTATCGGAGCTTATCGCTTTAAAATACTCATATTTCAACATTATCTCGTTGAATGCCGGCAGCTCATTTTGCGCCTTAACAAGCTCAAAATTAAAGTCGCTATACTCGTCCAGCGTAATTTCGTCGTTATTATACTTTCTTTCGATTTCCTCTTGCTTGGAAAAAAGCTCATCAAATCGCCGTTCTTCCTTTTCGATGAATGTATCGGTATCGGCGGTCATTTCACCTGAAATTTCATCTATATATTTGCCATAGACTTCTTTTGAAAAGTCATATTCGGTATACGGCGTCATATTCCAAATAACTACCTTTAATAAAAGTAGAGCTATAAAAATTAAGGAATTTCTTAATGAAAATAGCTTCCTCAATTCCATTTTAATTAAAGAGAAGATACTATTCACCACCTATCCGAAATAATTTAAATACATTTGTTCCATTGAATTTATAAGTTCATCGTCTGAATGTTAATCCCTGCCTTTGATAGTGTCTATCAACTTACCTTTTTTGATGAATAATATATTATCCGCTAGATTCTCAATATCCGATACAATGTGCGTCGCCAAAATTATAATACGATCTTTACTCATATCCGCCAATAGCTGCTTAAACCGCACCCGCTCCTCAGGATCAAGCCCCGCTGTCGGCTCATCAAGTATTAAAATCTCAGGATCGTTTAATAACGTTATCGCTATCCCGAGCCGCCTTTTCATACCACCTGAAAATCCGCCGACTTTCTTTTTCTTGTATTCACTCAAATTCACATTATCAAGTGTTTGATTAATTTGTTCTTTATCTAGTTTGACATTCTTTAAAAGAGCAAAGTAATGCAATATTTCCATAGCATTGAATGAGGGATAGAAGCCCAAATCTTGTGGCATGAAACTAATAATATTTCTGAATTTTGCTCCCTGCGCATAAATATCCTTGCCATTATACAGAATACTGCCCGATGTAGGACGAATAATATCAGCAATACATTTCATCAATGTTGACTTGCCGGCGCCATTCGGGCCTAGCAATCCGTAAATACCAGGTTCTAAAGTGGCGGTAAAATCGTCGAGCGCAGTGATATCCTTATACTTTTTTGTAACATTATTAAATGTCAACTCTCTTTTTTCCATCTTAATCTCCCACCTCCATAAAATTTCGATGATATCCAAATACATAGACTAAAGCTAATGAGAAAAACTCCGATAGATACCGTTAATCGGTTTGCCGGGAATGAAAATAAATTTCCATAATCGAATTTAGTCAAATAGTCATTAGGTTGTGTTAGCGCTAGTGGGAAGTACATTCGCACTACTGAAAAAATATTTACAGCCTTAAGTTCATGAATACTTATTATTACCATGAGCATATACGATGCTCCCGCAAAGAATATAAATGATAAAATCATAGGACGGATTAGGCTCCTAGCCTTTATTGACAGTACAGAAACAATCCCCACAACGAAGATTAATGCTATAAATCTCATGAAATTCGTTAATATCATTGTTGTTAAAATGTTTAACCTAAACCCGCTAAATTGAAAATGCGGAGTAGCCTGAATGGGTACAAATAAATCAGTAACCTTAAACGCAAAAACGGAAACTAAAAACTCTACAATAAAGGCGGCAAAGCACATTATAAAGATAATTATAGTTAGTGCAGCCGTCTTATTTAACAGCAACTTTCTCCTGCCGTTCGGTGTGCTATGGACATTATTCGATATTTTATATGTGGATTCGCTCGTATAACAGAATGCCGATATAAATGCAGACCACATTATAAGTAACGTACTAAATATAGTGCTTTCCCGTGAATGATGAAATATTTCGAAGCTGCCTTTTGCGTTTTTAGAATCAATAATAGGTATATCAATCTTGTTATTATAAATTGAGATAGCCTTCTCATTATACCTATATATGTAATTATTGCCACTACTTTTGGCATTTTTCATTTCATCGTATAACTTTTCCACCATTAACGTCATATCACGATCAAAAGTCGATTGGCTATATCTCACTTGTTCAGTATAATTACTAATTATATTATAATCTTCCATGAGGGTACTGCCATATTCGCCTGGTGGGTAGGGCGGATCGTTCGGTATAAAAACGAATTCAAACATATCGTTCTGCTCTTGCTCTAATTCATAAATGTATTGGCTAGTTGGCGATTCCGGCGCCTGCGCAAAAAACTTCGCATTACCCTTGGGCGAACTTGCATACATCGGTATCCCCGATATAATCATAAAAATATAATAGCCTATCAAAATCGCCGTGCTAATAAGAAATAGCTTATTGCACATAATCTTTTTTATTTCAAATTTTATTTGTTGCATGATAAGCCCCCATCCTATATGCTCAATTCAATATACCTAGGATTCGACCCATCTAAATCCACACGATAATATTCTTTCATGCTCTTAATAGGATTACTTACAGATATAATCATAAAATCAGTATCAGTGAAGTGATATGGGGGAGTTATGCTTAAAGATTGCCCATCAACATCTTCAAGGTTTAGGAATTCATCTACTTTATCCGAATTAGGATCATATCTATATAAGACATCGTATTTATCAAATTCAACGTAGAAAATATCATCATTAACAATTGAGTATTGATAGCAGCCTCTAACCAGCTCTTCTGTGTTTTCGCCATTTAAGTCGCATCTTTTTAAAACTGAAACATCATCTTCCCACGTTAAAAAGTAAATCATATTATCTAGAATTTGAGCTTCTCTTGCGTGATCTTTTATCTTTTTTACTTCTCTAGTATCAAAGTCGATGATTATAGTTTCTTGATTAATATTTGAAAGAACCACCCTGTTAGAATCTATTATCGCTGCACTTGTCGTTGTGATATCGCCCACTTCAATGGGCTCACTTGCCTCTTTCGTCTTAGGATCTAAAATGTAGTAAAAGTTTACCCCGCCCACAAGAAGATTACTATCCTCCATAATAAAAATAGAATAAATCTCAGTAGGCATAGTTCGAGTTTCCTCAGCAAAATCCGTAGCGAAATCATTCTCATTCAGGAGAATACTCTTCCCGTCCTTTTCATAATACACTTTATTTTCTAATGCGTAATAAAACCCACCATCATATGAACGCAGGCTATTACGTTTTGCCTTTTCCTGTGCCTCACAATCGTAATCATTGTGCTTGCAGCCTATTATATCGCAGTTATAATAAATGATTTCTTTTTCTAGATCGGCCTTCGTATAATAATTATATATGTAATAACCATCATATGTATATAACTCGGTATTTAAAGGATAATTTGTGCGCATATCCCCCCTATATGTGACTTCATTTTTTTCGTTATCGGTTATCTCGTTTGAATTCAGGCTAACATACTCTTCCTGATCCTTTGTGCAGGAAGTTATAGCAAGCGACATTACTATTATTAATAGTAGGGCAATTTTATTTTTCATAATTTCCTCCTTTAGTTTACGTAATAATAACCCGATGCTTATATGTAGAAAATGATTCTATCTCGTCGGTGCCAATTGCATCAGAAGAAGGAATCAATACAGCCTGAAATGTATAAGTCCCTTCGGTGGGCAAGACTTCTTCATTAATTATAAAATCCAATATTCTTGTACCATTTAAAGTATTAAATTTAATAAACTTAGATCCATCAAAGGCATCTAAAAGCTCCCCATTGCAAAATATGCCCGCATAGTAGTCTTTATTTATTTGCTCACCTAAGGACGCCTTTAGGTGGAGGTTCTTCTCCTCTTTACTTAATATTACGTCCTCGAACATGTGATTACCCGACAACTCATAACCAGCTTTATACTTGAACTTATATCCAACATCAACGGCTGCTTCTTTAAATTCTTCGTTGATATAATCTTCTTCCACTGCCGTGAGATGATGGCTTTCTTTGTTGTTAACAAATGATGCAGTGTTCAAGAAAATAGAGTAGTCTATTATGCCGCTGAATTCAT
>CALLQQ010000125.1 GCA_938014915.1 uncultured Clostridia bacterium | reverse complement strand
TAATTAAAATTCATATAAAGCAAAAGTGCAATATATTATTATTCTACAACTTTTAACCCTCTATGTCAAGACACAAACATGAATATGGCAAAATTAAGTTACACATAATATTAACAAATTTCATCATTAAAACGTGTATCTGAAAATAGTGGAGCTAATAGCATTTACATATAACGATTAAGCTAAACATTTCAGCGGTGAATTTTAGTGTTTTGTGGATATTAGCCATGAAATTGGTGATACTTATTGTATATTTCCCCATACGAACAACTAAGGACATCATGTATACGGGACTTGAAATCAAAAAAACTTTACATTATAAAAATGGAGGTTATCATGGATAAGAAAGCAGTATCGTTCTTTAGAATAGCAATGGTAGTATTCCTGAATTTGTTCTTTATATCGATGGTGTCGAATATGAAGGAACCTGAAACGGAAGCTATTTTATCAAGAGTCGGCTCAAGAGGGACGGAAGTCACCGCAATTCAGGAAACGCTGAGGGATTACGGTCTATTCCATAACGATGTAACAGGGTATTATGGCACTGCGACGGAGGCGGCAGTAAGGCGCTTTCAAAAGGCGCGTAACTTAAAAGTCGACGGCATCGCAGGACCGCAAACGCTAAAAGCACTTGGTATTAGTATCGGCTCAATTCCAGCAGCAACACAAGCGAATGTGAATCTACTAGCTAGGATTATTTCCGCTGAGGGTAGGGGCGAATCATATACGGGTCAAGTTGCTATCGGTGCCTGTATCTTAAATAGGATAAAGCACCCGTCATTCCCCGATACTTTATCAGGGGTAATCTATCAGCCGGGCGCATTTACCGCAATAACGGACGGGCAATTCAATCAGCCAGTAGCTGACTCAGCATATAGAGCGGCACGTGATGCGCTCAATGGTTGGGATCCGTCGGGCGGTGCAATTTACTACTACAATCCTGCAAAGACGAGCAATAAATGGATTAGGACAAGACCGGTAATAAAGAGAATTGGCGAACATCTATTTTGTAGCTAGCGTGAAAAATGAGGTTATAGCAATTTTGCTATAACCTCATTTGAAAGTAGAAATCCTTTTTCCGTTAGTCTAACTATGTTATCGCTCACAGCCACGTAGCCTTTTAGCAATTCGGCACGTTGTTTTAACTCTATGAATTCATCGCCAAATCCTCTTTGCGCCGCCACATTCGCAGATATACCCTCATTAAGACGTAGACCGAGCATAACGAATTCGTCGAATCCGCCAGCATTGCCATCGGTAATGAATGTAGGTTGCACAGGTGATTCGATGAATTGCTCAATATCGCTTATCACGGCGAATCTCTGCCCATTAAAGAAAGAATGTGCAGATGTGCCAATGCCGAGGTAGTTTTCGCACCGCCAATACTTCAAATTATGGCGGCACTGGAATCCATCTTTTGCAAAGTTCGATATCTCATATTGATGAAAACCTAATTCGCCCAGTCTTTTCACCGTGTGCGAATACATTGATGTAGTAAGTTCTTCATCGGGACAGCTATCGGCAACATTATTTTCATGGAATGGTGTCCCCTCTTCAATTCCGAGCATATAGACGCTGATATGTTCTATATCTAAATTGGCAATAGCATTAATGCTAATATCGATACTGCTGATTGTTTGGTGCGGTATACCTATCATTAGATCTATTGAGATATTGCTAAACCCCGCACTCCTAGCAGTTTCGACTGCTTTTATTGCATCTTTGCTAGAGTGCAATCTGCCAAGACTTGATAGTTCATCATCGACTAGGCTTTGCACACCGATAGAAATGCGGTTGAATCCAGCCTTATTAAGTGATGATAATACATTGAAGTTAATGTTGTTAGGATTCGCCTCAAAGGTAATTTCCGGCTCTATGCCATCGCAAGTGAGAATACCCCGTGACGCATCGAGGATACGAATAAGTTCCTCACCTAGCAGAATCGGCGTTCCACCACCGAAATACAAGGTATCGGCGAGTAAATTCCCGCCGTAAACGTCCTTTACTGCAAGGAGGTTACGCACGACGGAATCGGTATATTCGCTAGCCTTTTCGGCACGGTAGGTGAGCGAATAGAAATCGCAATAGGGGCATTTCCTCACGCAAAAAGGTATGTGAATATATAGTCCGATAGGAGCGGCACCACAATTAGAATTCATATTTGCGCTTTCTCTTTTTTTCAGGCACGACTTGAATGCTCTTAATAAAGTCAAGGTTGAGCACATTGATTTTGCCGTTATTGCCAAGCTTAACCCAATTGTCTTCAACAGCCATAATAATACCCCTAGCGCCGATGCTGTCGGTATTTATTATGCAATTTTGCCCGATAAGTTCCTGTATAATCGTATTCAAACTCTCCACCCTTTCGCCAATTCGTCTTTTCTTTCTTTTTTTAATTAGTATTCGTCGCTGATTGAGATTTCTCCTATTTTCCATGATGAGTATTATAATAATGGGCAGCAAGGAAATCCAAAAAGTCATAGCA
>CALLQQ010000124.1 GCA_938014915.1 uncultured Clostridia bacterium | reverse complement strand
TCGTCATCAAATTGATTATTTTGTTCAGTTCTGAGTAAAATTTCATCAAGTTGCTCTAACAATGTGTTTGTCTCAAAAATATACATGTCCAGCATTGTTTCCATTCCAGGATCAAATTTGCTCATATATATCATTCCTTTCGCTTGTTTGATTGCAGATTAGTTTATTTTATCTAGATAGATTGATAAAATAGTATCTTAAAATGTGCCTAATGGGCAGTTTTATCCCTGATGTGACTTGTTATTATTCATTATAACCTATATATCCATTATCGGCAAGACCTAATATATTAGTTTTGCTAGAAACTAATATATTTTATGTAAAGATTCATACATCTAAGTCGATAATAATAGTATACACAGAATTTATCTTACCGAAAGGATTTGGCTATTATGGCTGGCATTCATCAAATACGAACTCCCGTCGGGTCACGGGGCTCTACCCCCAATGTAAAGCCCGTCGGCATAAGTGGGGAAGTTTTCGATTTATCGGATCTCACTAAGGCGGGCAGTACCAGGAAAGTTGGCGATGCCGCCAGCGGTGAATCCTCTGG
Source organism: uncultured Clostridia bacterium (assembly GCA_938014915.1). Taxonomy (GTDB): domain Bacteria; phylum Bacillota; class Clostridia; order Oscillospirales; family Ruminococcaceae; genus JAAZLM01. The sequence continues at coordinate 2,042 of CALLQQ010000124.1, read as the reverse complement.
ACTGCAAGGGAAGAATACCTCTCTTGCTAGGACTCCCTTGCGGATTTTATCAGAATTATCGTCTGCATCGTCACAATTGCAATCCCTCCTATCCGATGAATTGCTCAGTGAAGTATCAAAGACGGGCGATTCACTTTTACAGCAAAAGCTCGAATCACTCCTTGATGCAACGCTTTTATCCCCGAATGAACTCTTTAGTGAAATCGAAAAGCAAACTGAAGGAACAATTCTTTTTAGAGGGGAGCTATTCGACATTCTGCGTTCTTTAATGCAAGATACACCGTCGGGGCCGCTTAAAGATGCAATTGTCGACCTGCTAAAAGCATATAATAACATTATTTCTTCCCATGATATACTCAATGCTATTTCTTCAAACCTATCCACCTTATCGAATCTATTCACCGGCAACGATAAAATAGTTGAACAACTCCTCATGCTATCCGCCGAATTCAGGAATGGCAATGCAATTGAGGATTTCAATGCATTGACTGAAAGAACTATCGTCACACTCGCCGGACTTGAAAAAAGCCTTCTTTCAAACAATACGACACGTTCACTATCTGCATTAATAATTCACAATCTATCAAGATATAATCCCGATCCCGAATTAATCTCACTTGCGAAAGCAGATTTGCTATCCCAAATTGCCGATAGTGCATTAAGGCAGAAACTCGATGGCGAAATTGATGAATTAATGCGTGATATTTCAAGTATCCGAATGCGCAGCGATTCCAGTGATGAAATATTGCTGAAGTTATCACTTTTCCTTGAAAAAAGCCTATCCAGCAGCACATATCTAAACCTAATCGAAGATAGGAATGGCAATTTAGCAAAGTATTATAATAATCTTGTTATACGGCATAGCAACGGGAATGATAGCGGTCTTACTGCTATTATATCGATGATTCGCAGTCTTCTCGTTGGTGAGGAGGGGCAACGACTATCGGCACAAATTCCACTTATATTTGAGTCCGTACATTCCCTCGACGCACTTGTTGACAAGCTTAATCAAATACTGAAGAATATCCCCGACGATGGTTTACGTCAAAATCTATACGATAATTTAGTGAAGATAATTGACTTGATGAATCAAAATCATGAACCGATAATAACTAGAATGCAAGCGCATCATTTGGGTTCACTGGGCAATCTTGCCGAATTCCTTAGTGCCAATGTCAATGATGCATCGGTTAATGCACTATCTAACTTTGATCCAACGTCATTATTGCAAGGACTAATAGCATCGCCCAGCTTTTTCACGCCATTGCTCCACTTCCTCCTGCCACTCATTCATGATGATGCCAAGGCATTCGGAGAATTGTGGGTCGACAATAACTGTGAAGATAGTGACGGCGGCAAAGGCTCCCATATGTTACTCGCATTCGCCATTGAACCTATTGGTAATTTTGAGCTTGAGCTGTATCAGATGGATAGTGAAATTTCAATCTCGCTATATTGTCCGCCAGAATATACGGACAACTTCAGCTCATTGAAGCCAAGTATAGCAAGCATTGCTAAGCAAGCAGGATACAGCGCTCGCGGGCTGCACATTTCCCCATTAGAACGAAATCGCACTCTTGCAGAAGTTTTTCCTAAAATAGCTAGCAGAAGGGCGGGATTAGATGTCAAAGCGTAAACTAAATTCGGCGGCGGCTTTAAAGTATTCTGCCGAAGAGGATCATGCGCCGATCGTTGTCGCATCGGGGCATGGCGAACTTGCAAGCAGGATAGTGAGTGTCGCCGAAGAAAATGGAATCCCCGTCTATCGTGACGATAGCGCCGCAACATTGCTAACAATGTTGCAAGTTGGATCGGAAGTACCGCCGCAACTCTATCAAGTTATAGCTTCAATATATGCTGAAGTTTTAAAAAACATCGAGCAAAATTGCCGAAAATGAAAAGGATTAGAGGACAGTCCTCTAATCCTTTTTTATTGATAGATTAAGATTTTCATAAAAATTCAGTTGACGCAGTGTTGGGTGATTTACATATTCTAGACGCTGAGAAATCGCCCAAGACAAGGAAACAAATGCAGAGAATGA
>CALLQQ010000123.1 GCA_938014915.1 uncultured Clostridia bacterium | reverse complement strand
TTATTTTCGCTGCTTTAAGGTAGTCTTTTGTGGTGTATTCTTTGGGTAGTCCGGTCGGGATTAGTTTTATGTAGTCGGCGGGCGAATTTATTTCTACTATATCTACTATTGAGATTGGTATGCTCTCCATGCGGTGGGAGCCTTTTTTTCTGTCCTTACTCCAGCCGTTCAAGATGCGGAATTCATCGACGTCGATTAGCACTAATTTCAACCTTAGATTAGGATGTTTCAGCTGTGCTTTTATCCTGTATAGCTCACGGAATGCGCTGTATTCATTGCCCGTTTTCGGTGATTTTCTCCTTTTAGATGTTTCGCCCGTTTCGGGATCTACCCATGTTAGCCATTTGTTATGATGGATCGGGTGGATGATTGTCACTTCATAATCTTTTAAGAAGAAATCTAGCTTTTTTCTTAAACTGCCTAGATGCCGTGTTTGTACTTCATATATATGATTATCCTTGAAAATATCCGCAAAGTATCTTCCCACCTTTGCCTCGTGGAATTCATCATTGTTTTCATAGAAGTATTTCAATGTGGAGTGCATTAATCTTTCCGATTGTGTGCCGATTCTGTGCCGATTTTGCAGGCTCTCCCTTGCTAATTCTAGTGCTTGTGTTAGTTTTTCTTCCAATTGATTACTCACTTTCAATCCGTGCATTCAGCACTCTTTGCGCCGCTAGCATTATGCCAATTTTACCGCTGGGGTAGGTTATTCCGCCTTGCAGCCATACTGCGAATGGGTCCCGAATTGGTGCGTCCGCCGATAACTCTATTGATGCCCCCATTGTGAATGCACCAGCCGCCATTATTACCTTGCTATCATAGCCCGGCATATCCGATGCTACTGGTGTGAAATAGCTATCAATTGGTGAGCCAGATTGTATCCCCTCGCAAAATGCTGTTAGCAGCTCCTCATTCCCTAATTTTATCGCCGCAATTATATCTGTACGTTTCTCGCCCGAATGGGGGTAGCATTCATATCCCATATCCTCGAATAAATTAACAGCGAATTCAGATGTTTTCAGCGCATTGGCGACAATTTCGGGCGCTAGGAATAGCCCAAGATATAGCTCCCGATTCATTCCTAATGTGCAGCCAATTTCCCTACCGACGCCGGGGCAGGTAAGGCGATTTGCGCATAATGCGATTAAGTCACGCCTGCCTGCGATATAGCCGCCCGTTCGTGCGATTGCTCCGCCAGGATTCTTGATTAAACTGCCGGCAATTAAGTCGGCACCAACATGGGTAGGTTCTAATTCTTCGACGAATTCGCCATAACAATTATCAACCATTACAACCGCATTAGGGTTTGCCGACTTAACAATTTTGACGATTTCCGCTATCTCATCGATAGTTATAGATCTCCTCAACGAATACCCTCTCGATCGTTGTATATAGGCAATTTTCGCATTCTTTACCCGCTCAGGAATCGCAGTTAAGTCAACTTCTCCGCTATCCGTGAGAGCAATTTCCTCATATTTGACACCGAATTCCCTTAGGGAGCCGCCTGCCTCCTCCCCCAGTCCGATTACACTATGAATTGTATCGTACGGCGTGCCCGTAATTGATACCAACGTATCCCCGGGGCGGAGAATCCCGAATAGTGCAACCGCCAATGTATGCGTTCCCGATGCAAAATTATGCCGAATTAAAGCATCCTCGGCGCCGAATATATCGGCTAGAACCTTATCAAGAACATCTCGCCCACGGTCGCCGTATCCATAGCCCGTGCTAGTAGCAAAATGCGATTCGCTAACACCATTTTCAATGAACGCTGATAGTACACGTTCTCCGCATTTAGCAGCAATTCTATCAATATTTGCGAATGTGTCCGTGCATTTCCCCTCCGCTATTTTCGCCATGTTTTTTAAATTATCGCTGAAATTAAAGTATTCGTTCGTCATTAATAATGTCTTCCCTTTATTTATAGTAGTTATATTATCGTTTAAGTTTTAGATGGGCACATTCACCCATTATAGAAAATCCAATTTTTTTATAGAATTCCCTCATATCCTTTTCGGCGGCCAGCTCGACAATTTTGCCCTCACTATGATATTTATATGCAATTGTTTGTAAGAGTTTTGTCGAATATCCTCTGCCACGCATCTTTGGCAATGTAGCTACATGGGATATGAAAATATTTCCGTCAACATCGTATTGCACTGTCAATGTTGCACTATCTTTATAGGTATATACCTTACTAATACCGTGCCTTATCCTGTGCGACATATCAACATACCATGCCTCATATAGAATATCATCGAATGATGAACTCACTATCTTATACACCTGCTCAAGATGCGGCTTGATTTTCGGGCGGATTTCCCTTTTGGGCAATTCGCCATTATATCTATGAATATCTGAATATGAGTAATTATATCGCCAACCTAGCTTGTCTTTTAAGAGATTCGCATAGTCATGATTCATGCCGATTTCTTCAAATTCGCTCGCAAATATGAACGCACATAATTCCTCATTAATTTGTTCTGGAATATCGGCAATATCTTGCAATGTCGATAGTATCATTAGTTCGCCCATCACCACCGCAATGCCATATAATGAGGAAAAGTCATCTTCCTTGGCATTGATGTCATTGCCGCATATCGTATAAAATCTGCAAAAACTATTGCCAATCCCATATGCATCGTATAATGTGCTAATCTTCCTAGCGTGGTGTTCATTCGGTAGCGGAATTTGTTCTAGCTTTTGCGAATCGACAATTTGCCTTATCATAACTGCGCCACCCTTTCACTTAGTTTTTCTACTAGATTCCTTGTACTTATAATATCACTAATTTTAAGCACGCAATTAGGCGAATGTAGATACCTGCACGGCATGGATACCGCAATTGTGCGAATTCCGCCGACACTTGTATGAATAGCTCCCGAATCATTGCCGCCAGCTATTACTGTTTTAGTCTGATGCGGTATGTTGTTCTCGTCGGCGATTTCTCCCGCTAGATTATATAATTCCTTATCGTAAATTGTGCCCCTATCCATATACGATACTACCGGACCGCCGCCCAATTTGCACACTCGCTTTTCGTCGGCAACTCCCGGAATGTCCGATGCTGTCGTCGTTTCTACCACGATAGCAAAATCGGGCTGAACAATATACGACGCCGTATTCGCACCACGCAGCCCAACTTCTTCCTGCACCGTAAATACGAAATAGGTGTCGAATGGAATTTCCCCCTCCATAATATCAAGAAGTATCGCACAACCCGCTCTATCGTCAAGCGCCTTTGCCTTAATTCTATCATCGCCGAACTGAACATATTCCGATACGAAAACTGCACTATCTCCAATGCCAATATGGCGCATTGCATCTTCTTTATCCCTAGCACCGATGTCAATGAATAAATCATCAATGTCGGGAGCAGTACCTTTCTCCTTTTCGGTTTGCATATGGACCGCCTTCGTACCGATAACTCCAATATAGCCATTTTTACCGACACTAACCTGTCTGCCTATAACTACCCTCGAATCAATGCCGCCGACTGCGCTGAATCTTAACATTCCATCATCGGTAATAGATGTCACTATAAAGCCGACTTCGTCCATATGTGCGCATAGCATTATCTTATTCTTCGGCTTTTCCCTACCTTTTTTATAAGCAATAACATTCCCTAATTTGTCCACATTTACGGTAATTTCACCGTCGAAAGTGGAAATTTGCTGAATCAAATACTCTGCAACCCTATGCTCATCTCCGGAAATTCCTGCTATATTACATAATGACTTCATCTTATTTAACAATTATCGCACCCCCTCTTAATATATTCAAATATTAGTGTTGATACGGACTGGATATCGCTAATTTGCAATGTTTCAATTGGTGTGTGCATATATCTAAGCGGTATCGAAATAGTGCAAGTCCTAACGCCATCTCTTGAAATGCTAATAGCATCAGCATTAGTCGATGTTTTACCCGCCATAACTTCAATCTGATAGGGGATATTCTTTTCCTTGCCTAATTTTATCAGCCTATCGCTAATCGCTCTATCAAGTGTTGGTGCTATGCCGATCATGGCGCCATCACCCATTTTACCGCATTTATGTGCGGGCGCATCGAATGTATGCGCAAAGCTAACATCTACAACTAGCGCCTCATCAGCATCAATCTTGTAAGAGGCTATTTTTGCGCCGCCGATATTCACTTCCTCCAGTGACGAAAATAGCACGGCTACATTAAAGGGCAGTATTACTTCATCAAGACTTGCGCCGTATTCCCTCGATAGTAATTCAATTGCCCATAGAATTGCCGTCACTCCTGCCCTGTCGTCCATCGCCTTTGAGCAGACTCTATCATTTAGCATTTGCCTCGTCTGTGAATGGATAGTCACCCTATCGCCAAGCGCTATTGATTCCCTTGCCTGCTCGGCACTTAGCCCGACGTCAATGGATATATCATCAATTTCGGGCGCTTTTTTACCCTCGTCGCCTTTTTTAAGATGCGGCGGCTTCGACGTTATAATGCCGACAAGCTGCTCGCCAGTTATTGATGAATGGACTATCACCTGTGATGCTAGGAGAATTCGCCTATCAACACCACCGCAATTTGAAATTTTTAAAAACCCTTCATCATCAATATATGTTACTATCATTCCAATTTCATCAATGTGAGCATCAAGAAGTAGAGTCTTTTTCCCCTCATCATGCTGCCCGATATAGGCAATTACATTATTGAACGAATCAACTTCAACATTCGATGTGTACTTCTCTAGATACTTCTTCGCTAGTGCCGATGCGCAATTCTCATCGCCCGACACTCCATATGCGCTAGTTAGCCCATATAGTATATCTTTAACTTCCATACTATTATCATACCTTTCACCCGTCATAATATAACATTAGATGTTATTTACTATATCTTTAAAATGCTGCCCTCTTTGCTCAAAATTATCGTATTTATCAAAGCTAGCCGACGCTGGGGATAGGCTAACTATATCGCCTTTACGTGCAATTTCCCTAGCTATTGCAACCGCATTTTCCATATCGTTAGCACGGTGGATTGAGATGCTTTTATCGTCATAATTGACATCACTTTTTACAGCTGCTTCAATCTTGTCTGCGGTCTGTCCCATCAAAATTAAAGCTTTTACCCGTCTGTTCACAATTGGTGCAAGCGGTTCAAAGGGAATTTCCTTATCATAACCGCCAGCGATTATAATTAATTTTCGGTTAAAGGCATTCAGCCCTGCTATCATTCTCGTTGGTGATGTTGCGATAGAATCATTATACCACCGTATACCATCATGTTCCCTCACGAATTCAATTCTATGCTCGACACCACGGAATTCCAGCGCAACCATATGCATATTTTGTTCGGAAACATCACCCTGCACCGCCGATATTGCCGCAAGGAAGTTCTCAATATTATGGTCGCCCGGTATTCTAATATGCTCACTTTTGAATAGGCGTGTCGCATTATCATGATTGCTAAGATATATATAGCCGTCCGAACCAAGATAGGCGCCTTTTTCGGGGATTTCCTTCCTTGAAAATTCGATAAGCTCCCCACGGACAAGCGGCGCAAATTTCATACATTCCTCATTATCCAAGTTGAGGACAGTCCTACTATTCTCACCCTGATAGCGAATTAGATTTTTCTTTGCGTCGATATATTCCTCCATCGTTCCATGCACATCAAGATGATTTGGAGAAATATTCGTGATTACCGCAACATCGGGCGATGTCGTCATAGAAATTAGCTGAAAACTCGAAAGCTCGACAACGGCAATATCATCTTCCTTGATTTGTTCTATAATAGGGAGGAGCGCCCTGCCGATATTTCCGCCAAGGTGAACAGTTCTCCCCTCACTTTCAAAGAGCTTTGCTATTATTGTAGTTGTAGTCGTTTTACCGTCGGAACCCGTCACGGCATAGATTTTGCACGGGCATAACCTGAAGAAAATCTCCATCTCCGATGTAATAATCTTGCCCATTTGTCGTGCTTTAATTAGTGCCGGATGATTATAATACATTCCCGGTGTGCGGAATATGATGTCGGCGCCCCATATCGAATTGAGGTATTCGTCACCAAGCGAAAATTCTGCACCCATTTCACGCAAATTTATATAATCCTCGCCCAGCTCCTCCTGTGATTTCCTATCGCATATGCAAATATCAATGCCCTTTTTAAGCAGCATCTCAATTAACTGCCTATGGCTAACTCCAATGCCGATGAATGCAACTTTCTTCCCTTTTAAATCTTCAAAGAACTGCATTATCTCCGTCATATTATATCCCCCTATTAACTCTATCTTTAAATTTTTGTTCTCTTTTTTCTATTCTATTATACAGCCTGATGAAAGAAAATGCAATATTATTACCACTCACAAACAGATATTTATGGTAATTTATTGCAACTGCATTCTATCTGTTTGTTTATTTGTCGATTGATGTCGCCCCCGATAGAAAAACATTAGTTTAACAACTGTAATGCAGTATTAGAATGTGATATACTTTATAAAAAGGGAAAATTGATGTTGTATTTTCCTAGCTTAAATGCTATAATATTATCTTAGTAATGTGACTTTGCCGTGATACATCATTTATTATGTGAATTTTACATTCGTGCCCGTAGCTCAGTTGGATAGAGTGTCAGACTCCGACTCTGAAGGCCATGCGTTCGAATCGCATCGGGCATACCAATATAAATTCCCCTTACCGCTTTTGGTAGGGGGAATTTATTCTTCATAATAGCATTATTAATAATTGCTATTATGGAAGGCTATTAATTCGGATTCGTCCAGCCTGCTCGCATCAAATCTAAAATGACCGCTTATTCCGCCCCAACTGCGCAACCTATCATCTTCACGGTTGCGTTGTCCAGCATTATGGATAATGAGCGGCACACCGTCGCTATTGCGACGATCGGAAACTATTGCAATGTGATTGTTGTTGAATGTGACGATATCGCCCGGCTGCCAATCACCGATGTCGTTCGTATCGAGTGACAAAGAAATTGCCTTTCGTTCAAAAAATACCATCAAATTCGGCACACGGCGAAAGTCAATATTGCTGTCCCTTTTGCCATCTACACGGGGATATAGATCTATATTCTCCTCAATATCGGCATCAACCATATCTTTTAGGCTATATCCAGCATTCTTAAATGCTCTCCACACTACATCAGTGCAAACGCCGATATTGTCGGGAGGGTATCCGCCCGCATGATAGGCACCATCGTAACGGGGGCGGTTTTTGGCATCCGCCCGTGCGCCTAGCAATATATCTGTATAATCATCAATGCCATTATTGTTGAAATCGACTGAGCTGTGAATTGTCTGTATGCCAAAATCCTCGGCTGTGTAGTATTTCCCCATTGATGTGCCGAAAAACATCTTAATCATCACAATAGCCGCACATACGGCTATACAGACAAGAAAAGTGATGAATATACTCCTCCTGCTCAATTTGCTTTTACTGGACTTCACTTTCTTCGCCTCCCATTTTATAGTAACATCCCCATTAAGAATAGCATAGAAATGTCAGAAAATCAATGTAGCCCGATAGAATTTACGCACATTTTTTCTTGTTGGAATTGATTCTACCCGCCGCCGAATAACTTTCCCCCTAAATATGTAGAAATTAAGTGGAAATGCTGATATAATAGTATCAAACCGATTATAAGGAGATGTAAATTTGTCTAAACCAAATGCGCTAACAGGAACTTCTATAAAAATTATAGCTATAATGCTGGCTCTTATTTTAACAATATCTTTCGTCGGGTGTGCGAACAATGATAAAGATTCATCGGCGGCTACAACCACAACTACCACGACGACCGCACAAACAGAAAAGCCGATTCCGTCGGAGCCCGTGCCCGATTCCGTTGTGAGAATCGTGGCGGCAGGCGACAACCTAATACATTCATCAATCTATAATAGGGCGAAAAGGGTGGGAACGAACGGCGAATATAATTTCGACTTCCCCTACGAACAAGTCCTCGACTATATTTCGGTAGCGGATCTTGCCATATTGAATCAAGAAACAATTGTGAATGATGTGTTCCCCCCGTCGTCATATCCGCTATTTTCCTCCCCGACCGATCTCGGTGATAAGATGCTTTCAATGGGATTCAATGCTTTTAGCATAGCAAATAACCATGTTATCGACAAGGGCGAAAGAGGACTTATTGCAACTCTCGATTACTGGGACGGCAAAGATGTGCCCGTCGTCGGTGCGTATCGTGATGAAGATGATATGAATGACATTCGTACAAAGACGATTAATGGCATTACCTTCTCATTCCTTGGCTTTATGGAACATACTAATGGGCTGAGCTTGCCCGAATCTTCCCCCTGCAAGATAATTTACACACACGATATTAAAGGAATGAAAAAGCAAGTAGAATTAGCTAGAGAAGTGTCCGACGTTGTAATTGTGAATATCCACTGGGGAGTGGAAGTTTCCAATACTATTACCGATCAGCAATTCTCACTAGCACGGGATCTAGTGAATTGGGGCACGGATATAATTATCGGAACACAGCCGCACACAGTCCAGTCAATGCAGTATCTAAAAAAGCCTAGCGGTGACGATGCTTTTGTTTTCTACTGCCTTGGTAATTTCATATCTGCAATGAGCAATCCTAAGGCTATGGTCGGTATGCTCGCCGACTTCAATGTAGTGAAGAATGGTGAAAGTGGCAAAATCACCATTGAAGATGTTAAGGCGATTCCGCTCATAACTCAATTTGAGGCTAATTACAAAGATGCGCGGATTATCCCGTACAGTAAATATACGCAGGAACTAGCTAATTTGCATGGGCTGCGCTATTCAAACGGGTTTAACATGGAACTCGTGCAAGGTATCATAGATGAAAACATACCGGAAGAATTCCTCACTATTGAGTGAAATTCTACTACATAGACAAAAAATAGTCCCTTAAATAAGGGACTATTTTTATATAAACTTGTTCAACACCGAATTAGAAATTGGGTAACTCGTCAAGAGTTATCACTGTTTCATGATTATATATCTTTTTGACCATGTCAACTTCTGTATAAAGTCCGTTGAGATTATAGCCATCAAATATGAAGTCACCATACCAAACATTGAACCATGACCAATATACATTATCACGAATTAGCAGGTCCGGATCGGGTATGACGGCGTTCTCACTGAGTGCCACCATCTTTTTACCTTGCGAATAGTCCACCGCCTCCGCAAATTTATCAGTCTGCGGGGAGTAGTTATGATATTCGGCATATACGTCATAACCGACAATATCGCAATATTCATCACCAACATACCAGTCGGCATCTTGCGCATTCCATACCCAAATTAAGTTGCTAAGATTATGGAAGTTCGTCTGTCTTTCGTACATTGTTCTCCATAGCCATTTATACGCATCGGGGCCAGCATTCCCCCACCAGAACCATCCGCCACTTGCCTCATGTATCGGGCGCCATAGAACGGTAACATCATTTCTTTCAAGCTTCGCCAGTTGGTCGGAAATTGCATCAATATCACGAATTAGCAAATAACATTCTTCCGTGATTTGTCCACTTTCATATAGACTTTTAACCTCGGACAATGGCATATTTGCAACGTCAAGAGATGTCACGCCTTTCGCCAGATCAAAATCGGTATCCTCGGTGTAGAATGCATGCGGTCCTTTTGGCGAATGCCAATGCCATGAGAACGAAACAAGTCCGCCTTGATTCGACCAATCAATAGCAAGCTGTGTTTCATCTTCACAATGCCAATCCGTATTAGGTGACATGAATATGAAGTCGAATCCTCTTAGTGCTGGGAGTTTGCCCGTTTCTCTATAAATTGCCTCAATTTCCGCACTTGAATTATGTGCAGCATATTGACCGGAGATTACTCGCTCGCCATAATTTTCAACAAGGTAATCCCATATAGCCTTTGTTTTAGCATTGGAATTTTCATTCGATAGATTTGTATCAATGTCGGTATATACTGAGGACTTAATCCCCTCGCCCGATTCGATTATAATATAATCAAGGTCGAACCAGCCCCAACTTTCAGTAATGGATAGGATTGAAGTACCTGCTTCTATATAAATTCCATCGAAAACTATCGTTTCAAATTCGCCCGTGCCCTGCGTCACAATTGTCGCAATGCTCGTGCCGTTAAGAACAAGGAAATTTTGCTTGTAGGAATCCGCCGCCGATGACACAGTGAATTTATAATGTCCAGAGGTCGGAATATTGACTTCGATTGACCATCCGTTATTCGGCGATTGGTCGAAACCTGTTGCATATCCTGTACCTGAATACCCAGCCCTCGATGAGCCTGCCTTAACACTACCACGCATTTGTGCGTCCTCGGCCTCTATCTTTTGATAGAATCCGTCAGGATTAGGTGTTGTTGTGGTGGTTGCAGTTGTATTCGTTGTAGTTGTAGTCGACGTTGTCGGTGTCGCCGTTGACGACGTTGTTCCCGTTGTGGTCTGCGTTGTCGCCGTCGTGTGCGTTGTCGCCGTCGTTGTCGTCGGTATAGGGTCCGAATCGTCGAACACGGAGCAAATAACCGATGTATTCATCATGCCGTATGTTGAATTTACGATTGTTTGTCCCCATTCGGTAAGTGTCTTACCGGCAGGATCGGTAACTAAATCGAGATATTCAACACCGCCACTATTACCGTGCCATGACCAAGCTAGCCAGCCTGTATTTGTTTGTTGACAATAGCTGAGGATAGCTTCTTCGTCGACATCTCCGCCACTATGTTTCCAGCCAAATTCGCCGATACATAGTGCTAATCCTTGTGCTAGGGTTTTGTCGATATTTTCCCTAACCATTGCTTCATTCCCGCCCGCATATTCATACATATGTATGGAGAAAATTGTGTTCTTTAGCGGATCGGAATTCAGAACATCTTTACCCCTTTGATGAACTGACGCGGGGAATTGTCCCCAGCCAGCAGCATCAACCATGATGTTGTGGGTTAATCCAGCATCACGAATAACTTTGATAGCTTCTTTGTGGCCTTGTGCCCAGCCGTCTACCCACCCTTCACCGACCCATTCATTCGCAAGGTTGATAATTACTCTATCTTCTTCACCTATGAAAGCAT
>CALLQQ010000122.1 GCA_938014915.1 uncultured Clostridia bacterium | reverse complement strand
GCTATCTTATTCATATTAATATCCCCCCATTAAGCGATATACTTAATTCTAACACTTGCGATAAAATTCGTCAAGGGGAATTATCAGCATTCGCCCTTGACATTCCTCTTTCGTACAAATTTAGGTGCGAATATATATGCAATTGTTGCAATAAGTGAAATTATCGATATTGCCATGCCGCTCTTAAAACCTCTTGGCATATATGAGAATTCAATCTCTATATCTTCCCCGGCATCACAATACACCGCCATGAATCCACCATTCACGAGCTCAATTTCTGCCCTTTCACCGTTAACAGTGGCAGTGAATCCCTCATCATATGGCACGCTGAAAAACACTAGATTCGGAGTGTCAAGATCAATCTTAGCACGGAATCCGTCATTCTTTCTTTCGAAAAAGTGTGCCGACTTCGCCCTACGGTTTACGACTTCATCTTTAAAAATATCGTAATCTATCAGCAGAGGAGATGCCTCAAGGGTCGTTATATCGGGCAGAATATCGCCGTATTTGGCGATCTGCTCATCGTCTAGTAAAATTGCCTGTACTAGAGAAATGTGCTTTTTCCAATCGGGAACAAGGTCAAGTGTCTGTTTCCTGATGTGGTAATCATATGTGAATCCCATTGGAATGTAATTTTGATTTTCATATATATCGTAATCCATGCGTGTTTCTTTATATTCTGTTCCCCACATTGTAGTGAGCCTGTCCCCTTGATAGAATATATATTTTACAGAGAATAGCGCCCGCAGCCCATATAGGCTGTCCGACGGCATTGTAGCGACAAATCGTGGTGCCCCTATAATTTCATAGAACTGCATTTCGTTCCCGTTAATATTGCTGTTGAACGTCGCCATTGAGGGTAGACCCCACCACATATGAACATTGTAATATAGAGATGATGTATCGATTCTGAAGTTCTCATCAGTTTTATAATCATCGAATGCACTGCCTGCGTCAATTAAACTTTCTTTATATGTTGGACTTTCATCAGCGACATAATGCGTTGAAATGAGTGTTATATTGCCACAAAGCAAAATTGAAACTACTATACTGATGAATAATTTCTTCCTAAAAAGATTCGTATCGCCAAGCTTTAAAATGCTCAACAAATATACTGAACTCACTATCGCTATTATTGCAAATACTATCAGAAATATGAAGTCGCCGACCGTAAACAGACCGTATCTGAACACGCCATCTTCATCATAATTTGGGAAGAATGCTGATACTAAGGCGAATATCGCAGCCGCACAGATGACGAAAATCACGGAATTCTTTAATGGCGAGCGGAATTCCTCCTCATTGTCAAGGCATATGACTGTTGCTAGGGCTATCATTAATATCATCATATAGTACCATCGAGAATAGTAGAATGAATTGAAGAAATAGAATACGCTGTTGAGTAGTGGCACAAATGCGATTACACCGCAGATAATTAACATCCGTGATATGAAATTGCTCTTGCGTGTTTTGAGGAAAGCTATTGCCCCCGCTATCGAAAACATCGGTAGATATGCCTGAGTAGATTGCCATCTTGTAACGGCGGTTTTCTCATAGAATGGCGCTACATGGGGTATATCGGCAGGGAATAGAAATGCACGGATAATTTCAATATATTTAAGGGGTGGATTATATGTGAAGGCATCCCAGCCCGACAATTTTGCGCTATTTCGTGGATTTTCTGCTACGAATAGTACCGCTACAAATACGAATGCACTTATCCCGATACCTAGGATTACTTCAATAGCAAGTGAAATAAACTTCCTCAATGTTAGTTTATAATCTTTGCTGATTAATTTGACAACAAAATAAATAGCTAGGAAGATTGCCTCACCAACAAAGAAGATGTAATTCGTAATGAAGTTGAGCGCAATTGCAAGTGCTAATGTGCCTCTTTTTTTCCCATCCATGCGTTCATCAAGTGCTATTAAGAGCAATGGGAAAAATGCAACCGCATCATGGAAGTGGTTATAGAACATATTGAATATCTGGAATCCGGAAAAAGCATATAATAATGCGCCGATTAGTGCATATTCTTTATTCTTAACATATCTTTGCAAAAATGCGTATGACGTTAACGTCGCAACGCCGAATTTAAGCGCTAATAATGGTGCCATCAAATATGGCACGGCCGCTGGTGGGAATAGCAGCGATATTGCAAAAAAAGGCGAACCTAGCATATAGAACATATACGATCCTATGAAAGATGTTCCTAGATCCGTCAACCAGCTAAAGAAGAACTCCCCATTCCTTATGCTTTTATTCGCCATTACATAGAATGGCATTTGCTGCGTATTGAAGTCATTCGATAGCAAAAGAATGCCTTTGCCATATATTACATATGGCAAAAGCATGATTGAAGATAGTATGAAACCGATTAAAAATACTTTCTTATAACTTAATTTTGATTTGTGAAATGTTCTTGTCATTTTGTTCTCCATCTAAATGTAGTATTATTTTGTAGAAACATATTCCTCTATCTCTTTTTCTCTATTATAATATGAATATTTGTCGCCCTTAGTCCTGTCATAGGCGATCGTATCTAATACGGCATCAATCTCCGAATCGTTGAAGCCTGTTATAGTATATACGGGTACCTCCTCCATCTTACCCATAATAATGTTCATAAAAGTATTCTTCGGTGCATCTATTAGATCCGCAACAATATGCGGCAAGTAGAATGAAGATACCGCATTGTCCGGCGTCTTAGAATAATCAACACCGAAATTATCCCATATTACATATTCCTGCTCATATAAAGAAAAGCAATTGTCACTAGATATCTGGGCATCTTCATAAAATCCGCTTTCGTAATAGAACATTGGGAAGTGGTCGCCGATGAATAGAACAATTGTAGGTTCGTCAAAATCTTCAAGCCTATTTACAAAATCGGCAAATAACTCATTACTATGTTCTATCCCCTCAAGATATAATTCTATCTCATCGCCAGGGAACTCCTCCGTTTGATACGGCTTATGATTTTGCATTGTTGTAGCATGAATATAACATGGAGAATCGTGTTCTTTGAGTTGTTTTTCTATCTCGTCAAATATAATCTTGTCATCGGTGAATTGGCGGAATCTGTGCTCATCCTGCTGCTCGATGTCCGGAATTAAATCTTCAAGGAAAAGCAGCTCGTCAAAGCCATATTCACTGTAAATTTTATCACGATTATAAAAACTCTTATTAAACGGGTGAATATATGTGGTGCTATATCCTAAACTGTCATAATAGTCAGCAAACGTTGCTTGCTCGCCCTCTTTAAGCAAATTCTGCGGTAATTCATAGTTGTTCAGTGATTTGATAGGTACACCGAACATCAGCTCGAACTCCGTCTTTACCGTGTATCCGCCGATAGTCGGCACTATCCCCATACCACGGTGCCCCTTTTTAGCTACTTCGTCAAGTCCGCTATATACTGAATCAGGAATATCGACACCATCGAACCGACGTAAATCCGTATATGCCTCGGACATTATGAATACGACATTCGGACGGATGAAGTCGCCATCAATGGCATCATCATAATTATTACCTAATATTTGAATTACTTTTTCCTCGGAATATCCCATTGGTTCACGCACTTTATTCTGTGTTAATGCCGAAACCGATTGAGTCAAATACGCTATTAGATTGTTATTATTAAACTTCTCATCGGATTTAAACATATTAAGATTGTCCTGCGTGTCAACGTCGAATATACCATAAACAGTTGTAGATACTGCCGGACTGATTATAGAGAACATTAGTATAACAATCGTCATTAAACCAGCTAAAGCGCTGAAATGGTATTTCATTTTTAGCTCAATACTAAAGAAAAATGTCGCAACTATATATGCAAGCATAATGACACCGGTCACGCATAGAATGGGCGCCAAATATACTCTTGTAAACTTCGTAATAGTGTGTGCATCTGTAATTAGAAGCATATCGACTATTGTGAAATGTGTTCCGCCCGCCTCATACTTAAAGTATTCAACGCATGAAAACACGAAGAACATCACCCCAGTAAAAAGTGTGCTGAGATATGTCCGTTTAGTAAAGAATAAGAATGTTGCGTATATGGCACTTATGATAATAATATCGAATAGTATTATCGTCGGCCTGTCTATGATGAATTTTAGGAGTTTCGGAATTGAGCGCATTTGATTCAATTCTGTGATTAACGTCATAAAAATCGGGAAAAATGCCGCTAGAAAAATCCTAAGCCCTAAGTATTTATCAATATTCTTCTTTCTATATGCTTTAATCTGCCTGATTAACTGCAAAAGATCACCCTTTTCATTAACTGTATTAGTCGCATTAGTTCAGTTCTATAATATCATACCGTTCAATATAATGCAAGTCATTTACATAATAAATTTCGTTCGATGTTATTTTTTTACTTATCACACTACATAATAGCATATTTTACGGTCATTTTCAAGTAGTATTTGCAAATTTGCCCCATCTCCATCTATGCTAAAAGCTATCCTTTGTGAATGCATATGGAATCAACTCATGCAACTTATACACCTTAAATTCGTCCTTCGATTTTACAACTATAATCCGCATATCCTCCGCCGCGAATTCCGATAAAACTTGCCTGCAAATTCCGCATGGGAAAGCAAATTCCGATAAAACTTCCTCCTGCGTCTTTGCTCCGCCAGCAATTGCAATTGCAAGGAAAATCCCATCTTCAATATTACCCCCATAATCATCGAAAGTGGAAATCGCCCTAGCAACTGCTGAACGCTCTGCGCATATTGTCGCACCGTATGAGGAATTCTCTACATTCACTCCTGTTGTAATTCTACCATAAATATCAAGAATTGCCGCCCCCACATAAAATCCAGAATACGGCGCATAAGCGGACTCCCTCGCCTTTAAGGCAAGGGACGCAAGTTCATTGTAATTTATCTTATTAGAATTGATGCTATTCATTCCATCACCCTCCGCCCCTATTTGCTAATGCGATTAAATATGCTACTGCCCTCAATATCGCCCTCTAAACTGAAATAGTCAAGCACCGTCGCACCAATATCCGATAGAGTCGATAATGTGCCTAGATTAATCCCAGCCGCTATTTTACTTCCATAAATTATAGCAGGAACATATTCTCTTGAATGGTCGGTGCTAGGCGTCGATGGATCGCAGCCATGGTCGGCAGTGATAATTAACATATCATCTTCACGCATTTTATCCAGTAGATGCGGCAACTGTGAATCGAATGCCGATAACGCACGTGCATATCCGTCTACATCATTCCTATGACCGTACACACTATCGAAATCAACTAGATTGATAAAGCATAGCCCGTTAAAATCATCATCAGCTATCTTTATAGCCTTAGCCATTCCATCGTCGTTCCCCTGCGTTTTTATACTTTCGGTAATGCCTTTCCCAGCGAAGATGTCAGAAATTTTGCCTACACCTATTGTAGAAAATCCCCCATCTTTTAATATATCTAGCATTGTCCGCTTTGGCGGCTCAATGGAGAAATCCCTACGGTTTTTGGTGCGGGTATAGCCCGATTCTTTACTGCCGATATAGGGGCGTGCAATTACTCTGCCCACATTATGCTCGCCCTTTAGTATAGTTCGTGCCTGCTCACAATATTGATACAACTCATCAATCGGAATATCTTCCTCGTGGGCGGCAATTTGAAACACGCTATCCGCCGATGTATATACAATTAAGCCGCCTGTGTCCTTTGCTTCCTCGCCATAATCCTCAATCACCTTAGTGCCTGAATACGGCTTATTACATAGGATTTTTCTGCCCGTCAGTTCACGAAATTCATCTATAATTTCGGAGGGGAAGCCATCAGGATATGTCGGCAACGGATTCGCCGATATTATGCCTGCAAGCTCCCAATGTCCGGTAGTTGTGTCCTTCCCGTTAGATGAGGTCGCCATTCTCGCATAGCTAGCATTCGGGTTAGCAATGCCTTTACAGCAATCTACACCATCAATGTTGAATAGCCCCAGTGAACGCATCGTCGGCATATTGAAGTGCGCACTCTTTGCTGCCGCCGCTAGAGTATTACTCCCCTTATCACCGAAATCGGCAGCGTCGGGCATTTCGCCTATTCCAACACTATCAAGCACGATTATAAAAACTCGCCTATTCATCTTGACACATCCTCCCCACATTAATACCCCGTACGTTCTTCGCCTTTTACAAGTCCAATTATCCTCGAACTACCTAGCCGATCTGCACCTTTCTCAATAAAGCGCCTAGCATCATCAAGTGACGATATTCCCCCTGCCGCCTTAATGCCCAGCACGTCTTGAAGATTATTTTCCTCGATATAGCGGGCGAAAAGCTCAATATCATGGTCGGTTGCGCCCCCGTGGGAAAATCCCGTCGATGTTTTAATATAGTCAGCATTCGCAAGTGCTACTAACTCGCACATCTTTAATTTCTCCTCATCGGATAAAAGGCAAGTTTCAATTATTACTTTGAGAATTTTATCCTCGCAAACACTCCTAACTGCAATTATTTCAGCTAATACATCGTCGAATTTCCTATCCTTGAGATACGATATATTTATCACCATATCAATTTCATCGGCGCCATCTTCAACCACGTCAAGCGTTTCAAATGCTTTAGTTAGCAATGTAGTATACCCATTCGGGAATCCTATCACGGTGCATATTTTCAGCTCATCGCCTGCATATTCACGTGCCATTTTCACATAGCATGGAGGAATACACACCGATGCTGTCCCGTATTCAATCGCCTCATCACAGGCGATTTTTATATCTTCCCATTTTGCATCGGCACCTAGTACAGTATGGTCAACATATTTTAGAATATCCTCATTATTCATTTCTTTATCCTCCTATCCTCTTTAAGATTAATTCACGTTCAATAGGCTTTTTGTCTGAAAATTTAATTGCATCCATATATACTTCTTTCGCCTTTTTCAGTCTATCTTCACAATTAGTATGGAGGGTGGCAAGCACATCACCGCATTTAACATAATCGCCCGTCCTACAATTGAGAATTATGCCGGCGGTGAAGTCAATTTCCTCCTCCATACTTTCCCGTCCTGCTCCAAGTAGCAACGCTGATATGCCAATCTTCTGCGTGTCCATTTCGGATATATAGCCGCTCTGCTTTGCCTTTACTCTATATCTGATTCCCGCCTTTGGGAATTTGTTCGTATTACGAATTAGACTGTCGTCGCCACCCTGCGCACGAGCCATTTGGCATAACTTTTCGAATGCGGCGCCAGTAGCGATAGAGTCTTTCACCATCATATGACATTCGTCGATACTGCCCATATTCGCAAGGTGTAGCATATTGGCACTAATGGTGGTGCATAAATCCATCAATCTTTCATCACCATGCCCCTTTAGAATTTCCGCCGCTTCTATAACTTCTAGAGAGGTGCCAATAGCATTACCAAGTGGAACATTCATATCGGTAACTAGGGCAATAGTTTCCCTACCAATATTCTTGCCTATTGCTACCATCTTTTCAGCGAGCATGGTGGCATCGTCAGTTTCTTTCATGAATGCGCCGCTCCCCGTCTTGACATCAAGCACGATAGCATCAGCCCCGGAGGCAATTTTCTTACTCATAATCGAAGAGGCTATTAAAGGAATACTCTCTACTGTCGCCGTCTGATCACGTAGGGAATATATCTTCTTATCGGCAGGTGCAATATGCGGCGATTGCCCTATTACGCTTACTCCAATATCCTTAACAAGCTCTATGAATTCATCTTGTGAAATATCCGTTCGGTATCCCGTGATTGATTCTAACTTATCGATAGTTCCGCCCGTATGCCCGAGCGCCCTCCCCGATAATTTTGCTACATTTACACCGCAAGAAGCGACGATAGGTGTAATTATCAAGGTCGTTTTATCCCCGACACCGCCCGTCGAATGTTTATCAACCTTAATTCCCGATATTGGTGATAGGTCGATAATTTCCCCCGAATTCGCCATGCTCATGGTCAGATTGGCAGTTTCCTCATCGGTCATGCCCCGAATGCAAATCGCCATCAGCAGTGCCGACATTTGAAAATCTGGGATATGCCCGTTCGTGTATCCGTCAATAGCGAATTCTATCTCTTCTTTAGATAGTGCGCCACCTTCACGCTTTTTTGCGATTATATCATAAATTCTAATTACACTCATTTTACACCTCGACAAATAGGCAAAATCCGCTTTCACATAATTGTGGAAGCGGCCGCCAATGCTATTTCTGCTTATATATTGAAAATAAATCCTTAATCCTTAACCTGTTGCCCGTATGCAATACGATGCTTGAATAGATTCTAGCCGCAAATAGGAGCACGATGACAATTGTTACTACCAGTATTAATATTGACGCAAATGCCATGCCTATACTGATTTTATCCATTATAATCATGGTGGGCAATGCGAATGGTGATGAAATTGGGCATAGCGCCACGATGGTATTGAGCATTTCATTATCTACTGCTGGCGAAAAATAGCTAAGGTAGAATCCTACTACTGCGCTAAGATTCACACGCATAACTGCCATTTGCATATCTTCAGCGCTGCTAATTGTTGCACCAGCAATTGCATTCATTTCAGCATAAAGCACATATCCTAGTATGAATATTATTAGTACTACAATTATGTTGAGTGGTGTGAATGCATTTGTTAGAGTTGATAAATCCAGCGGATTGTAGCTTTCGCCCGCCATCGAATCAGCGAATCCACCACTAATTTTATAAGATATACCAGCGGACAGAAGTAGCAATGTGAATTGCGTTAGTGCTAAAGTGCCCATTGCAATTAACTTCCCTAATACGACTGCTAGCGGCTTTACCGATGTTAGGAGTAGTTCCATCACCCTCGATGATTTTTCTGCTACTATTGATGTTGCAACCCAGTATCCATATAAATATATTAATAGGAAGAGTACTAGGCCCGATATCATTGGCACATAAATTTCGGTTAATACTTCTGCTAGCCCTTTAACCTCTTCACCCGCCGTTATGGATTCTGCCGATATTGACGAAAGGAGCATTTCCACATCGTCGGCGTTAACGCCAGCACTGAGGAGTCTACCCGATTCTACAACCGATTTAGTGTAGTACAGAATCAAGTCATCTTCATCGACTGTTATATTCGGCGGTTTAATCGATAGTATCGAATAGCCTGTTTCATCTTTGGATAACTTTATGAGAATTTTATTCTCCGTCGTTTCCTCAAGTTCTTCTATTATACTTTCTTCAGTTTTCTCCAGTTTTGCGACATTTGCGCTCGGCATCTCTGCTGATAATGCCGATACGATATCAATATCTAAGTCGCTCTCATTGAGCACATAAACTTCCTTTACATCAATATCGCCCAATGTCGTCACTTCATTATCATCGTCATTACTAATTAATGCTGGAATAATATTAACGGCTGAGGCAATTAAAATCGTCATAATCAGAATTACAACAGTCGTTATTCGGAAAGTCCTTGATTTTAGTTGCTGTGTTAGTGTAAATTTGAATACCTTGCCCGTTCCTTTAAGATTCAATTGACTCACCGACCTTTTCCACAAATATTTCATGCAATGATGGTTCTCTAAGTTCATATTTTACAAGTGATAAATCATTGTCTACTATCTTTTTAAGGAGTGATTTTGCCTGACTTTCATCTTTCACCCTTACCATTGTTTGTGCTGGTGTTTTATTCAATATTGTCAGTCCTGATTGCATAATTAAACCAGTGATATCTTCATCACATTTAATGCTAAGATTAATCCTACCATAGCCTTTTTTAATCTCGTTGAGGTTACCTTTTAATATCGATTTCCCTTTATCTAGAATGACAAGATCGTCACAAAATTCCTCAATCGTCGCCATTTGATGGCTCGACATTATAATGTATTTATCTTTTGCTATTTCCTCCTTGATTACTGCCCTGAATTGGTCGGCATTCACGGGATCTAGCCCGCTCAAAGGTTCGTCAAGTATTAGCAGCTTCGGATCGGCAAGCAGCGCAACAACAAGCTGCACCTTTTGCTGATTCCCTTTAGAAAGCTGGGATGCTTTCTTATTCTTATGTTCTTCTATATTCAATCGCCCAAACCAGAAGTCAATCCTCTCTTTTGCCTGGGCGGTTGATAGTCCTTTCAGCTGTGCAAAATATAGCAGCTGGTCAATGACATCTATTTTAGGATATAGTCCCCTCTCCTCCGCTAGATAGCCAATTTGTGTTGTTAGGGACTCCATCGGCTTACCGTCCCAGAGGGCGGTACCACTATTTTTAGTTAACATGCCAAGTAACATTCTAATTGCGGTTGTTTTTCCGGCGCCATTTGTTCCAAGTAGTGCAAATACTCCCGGCTTATCTATTGAAAAGCTAAGGTTATCGACCGCAGTATAGTCGCCAAATGTTTTTACTAAATTTTCAACTTGTATAGACATATGATTCCTCCTTATTAAAGCTAGGTTAATTATACCACATTGTTAATTCACCTGCAATGAATTTATAAGAATGATAGCTAATCCTTTCTCTATCTTTTACTAAACTTTTACGTTCGTTTGCCGATATATAGAGTGAGCAGTATATTCGCTAACAATATAATTGTGAAAAATTTTACAAGGAGGTAAGATTATGAACATCAACAGAATTGCTGATGCTAATGCTCAGAATACTTCAGCACTGCAAAAAAGTCCTGAAGTTGAAGAAGGAGCAAGGTCGAAATCAACATTGGCGAGTGATAATACTGATAAATTTGTTAAATCGGATTTATCGTATTCGCCCGCCTATACGAAACATCTATCTTCAAGTGAGAAAAGCTCACACGGGATTGGCAATGAAGGGATTTATGCCGATGCAACTAAGAAGATTAGCCAGTTCAAGCAATTGATTTCAGCAATGCTTGCAAAGCAGAATGACGAATCGCACCAATTGGAAGAGCTAGAAATTCCGTCGGAGAAATTCCTTGACACTATTTCCGGCAGCTCATTGGTTGGAGATGCTTCTGACGGGGATAATCCGTGGTCGTCTAGGAATGTAGCTAAACGCATTATCGAATTTGCTAAGGCGGTATCGGGTGGCGATAAATCTAAAATTGCCACATTGAAAGAAGCTTTCATCAGCGGCTTCAACGAAGCAGAAAAGATCTACGGCGGAGAAGGCAAATTAGCCGATGTATCGTATGAAACATACGATGAAGTTATGAGAATGTTTGACCAGTGGGAAGAATCAGATTAAATGTTAGACGAAAAAGGCTTTATCAGTAATACTGATAAAGCCTTTTCTTTCTATTCTGTAAGTTGTCTTTCAAGCCAAATATGCCCAATATCAAGCGCATTATAGAGCCCATCCTGTTCACTCGTTCTCAAGACTAATTCCGTTGCATCTGCATTGGGATCCGTCGACAACAATTGAACTCTTACCTTACTAGCTACATTTAAATCTGCGAACTTCTTCTTCTTTAAAATTGTCATCATGACAACATAATCATCTTCCATATTACCATAATAAATTGTGTCGCCCTTCCTCACTAGAGGTAGCCCCTTGTACTCAAAGAACTCAACTTTCTGCTTTGCACTACTCTTTTGCATCTGATTACCTCCTATCACTCTGGAAACATTATAACATCAATGCAATGCGCAAAATGTCTATTCATGGGATTACCAAGACATCTTTATATCGTTTCCTTCAATTACGTTATCCACATTTTCAATAAGACGCTCAAAATACAGAGTTTGTGCCTTGTACTGTAAGCCGCCGTTTACACTGATAATGGTCTTGCGGTCTTTAACGGGATAGAATTCAACTATCATATCGTCAACATTCTTATCCCTTTGTATATATTTGATAGTCATCGCTGGGGGATCTGCCGGTACTTCATCATTAATTTCTTCAACCGATCCTTTAAGCAAGTATTGGAAGAATTGCTTAAATTGCTGACTATCTAGATTTTCACCATCGTATTCGAATGAACTTTCTTCATCGTCGCCTATTATACCAAACTTATGCACTTTATCATCAATCGTAATTTCAATGCTGTCTAAATCGTATATATATGCTGTAAAGGGCATTCGTGATATTAGGCTGAGCGGCGTCATATCCACCCATATTAGCGACTGGGTATCGAATTTATAGATTATATCCCGTCCCTTTAACATTCCATAATATCCTGTAACTTGATTAATCTCGGCTTCCTGCCCATCGTCGCCTGTCGGGACACTGACTATTTCCTCATATTCCTTCCCTATTATAAGCTCCTCAACTTTATCGCCTACACGAACTGATACCACGCAAGTTGGGTCGTTAATTCCTGCATCTTTAATTGCCTGTTCATCGGGGAACGCCGTTAAGGCTTCACTCGCAAATAGTCCATACATACCAAAGATGTAGTCATTTGCCTTGCCAATATCAAGATTGCTTGAAACGGGGCTCGACATCTTGTATTCTGAAAATCCTGTTAAAGCACCTGTTTCATCTTTTTCTAAATCCTCTTTTGTATGTGGAATTATAGTAATTGGCTTATCCCACTCTTTCCCCTTGATATTGAGTTCATCAATATCGGGATAGTTATCAGCAGATTTTGCTTCTAAAATTTCAAGACTTAAATATACTTTCTTATCTTCTAGATACATCTGCACTTGACTTCTGTTAACAGTGTAGACATCGTTTTCCCCTTTGAAACAGAAGTAATACTGCGTGTTCGATGGTGCCTCATCACCTATTAGAAATGTATAAGATGTATTTTCAGCATCGGAAAATTCAACATTAACTTCCGCCTGCGGATTTACTAACCCGTACTTTTCTAGGTCGGGGGCATCTTTTTCTGCTAATTTCTTAGCTTTAATTGAGCTGATATTATTCGTAATACTCGAAAAAGTAGTTACACTCAACGGTAGCTCTTTATATTCATCGATTCCCCACTCGGATTCGCCCGTTCTTATAATTTCATATTCGCCCGTCTTATTCTTAATTTTAATTAACTTAACTTGTTCGGGCTGCTTTTCTATTAGTTGCGCACTCTCATCTATATTGCTAGATGAGGTATCATTATCATCGGAGTCTTTTTGCGTTAGCAGAAGAAAAATCAATACGGAAACTAGCACAAGCAAGGCAGCGCAGGCAAGTACAATGCCTTTAACCCTCTTACTCATAGGTGTCTCCTCCTTACCCATGTAATAATTCCAACTGCAATTACTGCTGCGGGTAGTATTACAACGAATATCCACGTCATGACATTAGCTTGCTCCGATGTTATTTCAAGCTCAGCGCCTGAAAATGACTTCGGTATTACTTTTATGCCTTCTTCTTTACCCGACAAAGTATTGAATATGCTTAGTATATAGTCAGAATTGTTTACCCCCGACATACCTAAAATTGCGTCGCTGAACATACCAATACTACCGAATGCGAAAACATGGCTCTTAGCATTCGTGCCCGTATTTAAAAGAACCTTCCACGAATCGACAACACTATCGAATTCGCCCATTGTTTTTGCATCGGCTGGTGTCCAATCTTCATCAGCATCGGACGGACGAATTACTGAAGTATCATATGATTTCATGAGTTTATCTATTGTGATGATGCCCCTCTCCTCAAATAAGGCAGTAACTGGACGGCAAACAGGCATGATAATGAGAGGCTCATTGATATCCATCTTATCGGTATAGTTACTCGATGAAAATTGATGAATATTATAGAACACACTCATATATGATTTACTTGTATCTGTTTCCGCTAGAATTCCGTCCTCAATCTTGATGCCCCAAGATTCTAAAAAGCTATCAAGAACAGGTAATTCCGGCTGTGTGGGCGATGCAATGTAAAATATATTCTTGCCGAATTCGCCCTCGTTATCGAGGAATTCCTCTAGTTTCTTAATCTCATTCTGGGTATAGTCACTCTCCGGTCCAGCAATTATCACAAAATCCGAATCGGCACTAATCTCCTCAGTTAGGATGTTAGTCGTTTCAACATCATATGCATTCTTTGACAGTAGAGTTTCAAATGCTGGCAAGCTTTGTTCGCCCCTACCCGTGAGGATCGTAACAGTAGTGGGATTTTTATCGGTGACGAACATTAGAGCCGATGTAATTTCCTGCTCGGCAATTGCGGATACATCCGTCATATTACCATAATCGTCGTATGTTATTTCAAATAAATCTGTTGAACCAATTAATTTATTTCTATCCTTTGTTTCAACAATAACATCGTATTCCCTTAAATCCTGCGTATATTTTTTTGCAAAATCGGGACTCGATATTAAATCGACATATCTAACATTGATTTTATCCGCATATAGCGGGTACTTCTTTATAACTTCGTTTGCTTGTTGGAAGTATATCCCACCAGAAACAAAGTCATCTTCCGTCGCCAATATCGTGATAGTGACATCTTCTTCGACGTTCTTAATATATTCAATAGTATCACTACCAATATCGAATAACTTCTCGGAAGTTAAGTCAACTTTAACGGGCAATCTCTCAACTATCATAATTGCTACAATATTAAAAACAACGACAGCTGCAATGAATAAAGCAGTAACAATTGTCGCCATGCTCCCATATTTGAAGCGGCGGTTATTTAGAATTTTCTTTATCATATCCTATCCCTCCTAGCTCCAACGTCTTTTTTCAAGAGCACGAATGGTGAGAAATAAAAATACAACTATGAAGCTTATGAAAAACAATATACTAGCAAAGTTGAAAATTCCCACTGTGAATTCGTTGTACTTATCAAAAAAAGATATCTTATATATAAAATTGCTTATAAATTTAATCGGTATTGCTCCTGCTATCATGTCGATCAACATTAATAGCATCATAATTGCGAAACTCCCGACTGCGGCAACAACTTGATTTTCCGTCAGTCCTGATACAAATAATCCAACGGAAATTAATGCACCGCCAAGTAGCAATAGACCAACAACATTACCAAAGAATACTGTCCATTCAATAGTAGCGAATGCTGATAAAACTACCGCATATAAGAGCATCACCGACACGCCTAATGCGAAAATGAAAAATGCCGCAAGGAACTTCCCCACGACTAGGCCGGTTAGGCTGAGTGGTGCCGTGAGCAATGCCTGATCTGTTTTTTGCTTTTTATCCTCACTCAAAAGACGCATTGTCAATATTGGAATGAGGAAAATTAGGATTGTGAACATCTGTGAGAATACACTTGTGATGTTGACTGTTCCCGTTTGTAATGTCGTGATATATAGAAAGAATCCGCTGAATGCGAAAAATACCGCCAAAAATACATATCCAATTGGAGAACTAAAATAAGATGAAAATTCCCGCCTTAATACCGCTACCATTACTTCTCACCTCCGGATAGAACTTCTTCGTTGTTCAGTCCTGTATCTTTATTATCAAGTGCGACGCTATGACTATATACGTCGTCCATCGTTAGCTTTAGGAAAATTTCTTCTAATGTTAATTCTGACGATTTCAGCCCCATTATCGGCCAATTCCTGCTGCTTAGGCGCTTGAACATCTCTCTGCGAATGTCGACATCTTCGCGCGATTCTAAGACGTATTCATGCACGCCCTTTTCTACCATTCTTGTTGGATTTACATCGACCATTCCAGGGATGGTCTTGAGCAATTTTTCAACTTCCTTCTCCGGTCCATCGATTCTTACATTGAGTCGATGGTCGGACGATAAGTTATGTGCCAGATTGTCCGATGTATCATTAGCTACAACATTGCCCTTATTGATTACGATGATTTTATCGCATACTGCCTGAACCTCCGGCAAGATATGCGAAGATAGAATTACAGTATGATTCTCGCCAAGTCTTTTAATTAATGACCTTATTTCTATAATTTGCTTTGGGTCAAGCCCAACTGTCGGCTCGTCAAGAATTAGCACTTTCGGATTGCCGATAATTGCCTGCGCCAATCCTACACGCTGCCTATATCCTTTAGATAGGTTCTTGATTAGACGATTATATACATCGGTAATTTTCACAACTTCGCAAATTTCAGCTATATGGGATTTGCGCGGTAGCTTCACCTTCTTTAAATCATATATAAAGTCAAGATATGCTTTTACCGTCATATCTAAATATAGCGGTGGATGCTCGGGAAGATACCCGATATTCTTCTTAGCCGCAATTGGATCGTCAAGTATATCAATTCCATTTATTAATGCTTGTCCTTCATTAGACGATAGATAACCAGCCAAGATATTCATTGTCGTGGACTTGCCAGCGCCATTCGGCCCTAGAAATCCAAGAACTTCACCCTCACTTACTTCGAAGGAAATATTGTTTACTGCTAGTTTATCGCCAAAACGTTTGGTAAGGTTTTTCACCTCTATCATGGCTATACTCCTTCCATTTAAAATGTGTATGTTAAAATAATTTGCTTATATTTGAATGAACACAACATCAATTATAGCAAAAAGAATTGTGCTTATTGTAAACGAAAATTAAAAATAATGCCTTTATTTTGTGCTAAATGCTAGTTTTCTTGCGACAATAGCTCGATTCCTTTTCTAATCCTATCAAGCGAATCTTTCTTTCCTAGGATAGCGAGCAATTCGATTCCACCACCGGGCGTGAATTGCTTGCCCGATGCTGCGACCCGCAGTGGCCATAGCACATGACCATTTTTAACGCCGAGTTCAGCAATTAATTCAAATAACACTGTATGAATGGCGTCAACATCCCAATTTTCAAGCGCCTCTAATACGGGCAATGCCGCCTCTAGCGCCGACAAAG